>NZ_JBLYNS010000060.1:0-29059 GCF_049310205.1 Endozoicomonas sp. ALC013
ATTGATATTTACTTTCTCATCCGGAGAGTGCGGGAAGCGGATGGTTGGGCCAAAGGAGATCATATCCCACTCTGGGTACTTGCTGCCCAGCAGGCCACATTCCAGACCGGCATGAACCACTTGTACGCCAGGCTCCTGACCATAAAGCTCCGCATAAACCTGTTTCATAATAGCCAGAATCTGAGAGTCAGCATCTGGTTTCCAACCCGGGTAGCTGTCGGAGAAGATGACTTCGGCATCCAGCATTCGGAACAGACCAGCGACAGCATCACTCAGGGCATCATTACAGCTGCCCACCAGACTTCTTGGCAGGATATGGGCTTTGATCTTACCTTCATTGATGGTCAGAACACCCAGGTTTAAAGAGGTTTCTACCACGCCTGCAATGGAGTCACTCATTCTCTGGGCTCCATTTGGACAGGCATTCACCGCAGCTACCCACTGGTTCTGATCCTGCAGAGACATCAGTTCGGCAGCGGGCGCAGCCTCACTCAGAGTCAGTGTCAGGTTGGGCTCCACCACCGCCAATTCGGCAGTCAGCTCATTGCTGCACTGGTCAATAATTTGCTCACAAGCCTCCAGTGATGACTCAGGAACGGCAATGACCGCAGACGCTTCACGGGGAATGGCATTGGCCAGGGAACCACCGGTCAGGCTGGCAATACGCACACCTTCTGCCTCCAGGCGGTGCAGGACACGGACCAGCAATTTGATGGCATTGCCCCTGCCCAGATGAATATCACACCCGGAATGGCCACCTTTGAGTCCGGCAATGGACAGGGTTTTGCAGGTCAATCCATCCTGAGCGGCTTCAGTCGTGTAATCCCCATTGATCTCGATACGGGTACCACCGGCGCAGCCAATGTAGAGTTCTCCCTCATCTTCAGTATCCAGGTTGAGCAGGATCTTGCCTGTCAGAACACCCTGCTGCAGCCCCTGAGCGCCGATCATTCCGGTCTCTTCAGTAGCGGTGAACAGCGCTTCAACAGGACCATGCTGCAGGTCTTTGGCAGCTAATACGGCCAGTGTTGCCGCCATACCGATGCCGTTATCGGCACCGAGGGTTGTGCCTTCGGCAGTCACCCAGTCACCATCGATATAGGCTTTAATCGGGTCAGTGGGGAAGTCATGAACGGTATCGTTATTTTTCTGAGGCACCATATCCATATGACCCTGAAGAATAACACCGGCACGGTTTTCCATACCGGGTGTCGCCTTTTTGCGAATAATGACATTGCCTGCCGCATCGGACTGCCACTCAAGATTGTGCTCTTTGGCAAAGCCAATCAAATGCTCACGAATCTGTTCTTCATGGAACGAAGGGTGAGGTATGTCACATATGGCGGAAAAGTGTTGCCATAGCGCGTTGGGCTGCAGTTCGTGGATAGCGCTCATTTAAGACTCCAGGGCTAATAATATTGACTGCTGTGTCGGAATATATATTTGCAGTAGCCGTATAGTGAGGGTGCCGGGGATAAACATCAATGAGGGTTTTCTACCTTTATATCGTGCAAAACAGTCGTCAATGGTGGCAACAGGCAAGCCTGCGGATGAGTCCGCCATTTTTCAGGGAACGATGCTGGAATATAGCTGTCTGAAAAGTGCAACAAACGTTATTGACTGGATGTATTATTTTGGACGCAATCTCCAGGCCCCAATCGGGTGCTCAATTTGACAGCAACATGAGTGTTGATGATGTAACAGAGCTTCTGGGGGAGGTTTCATTCAATCATCGTGAAACCAGGGTTACGACTGGATTAGTACCTGAGACAACGTCACAAACGGATGTTGCCATGGTTTTGGACTCCTCCCCCCGTGATGTTCCGGTAGTTGACCGATCAGTCTCTATGCCGTCTGATGGTGGTTTTGCTTATTCACCGGCCGATACGGGCTTGCGGTTGGAGTATTTGCGCAAACATCCTATTGCAGAAGGGTTAAATAGTGATCCTGACTATTCAGCCCTCATTAAGCAGCTGTGCGATGCCACATCAGATCATGAAAAATTATCTTTATTTGAAAAGTTACAAGAAAAGGTTGAATGTAAACATGGTTCAAATAGATTGATTGCAATTTCTCTTCTTCGGCATTTATCAAAGTACACTAACCTGGCAGAGGAAGCATTTCGTCTGATCAATAATTGTGATCAGTTTTCAAGCATTAACGGTAATATTGATGAGCGTAGCTTGCTATTTAATGTTGGTGTTCTGGACGCTCTCTATAGCCAGTTGACGGACTTGTCAAAGCTATTAAAGGGAGAACTGTGTACGGAATCGCTTTCATTAATTCGTTATACCAATATGATTTTTCCTGAGCCCATTTTTGTTCTTGATGTCATGAACCCTCGTCAACTCTCCGGTTATGGGGAAGAGCTGTCTCAGCACAAGGAGCAAATAGTTCTAAGGTGTAAATGGGGTCCTGCTGATACTCGTTTAATCGAATTGATAACGATGATTTCTCGTTACCGTGAAACTGAACTACGTATTTATACCAGCATTTCTCAAGCCTCAGCAAACTACCTTAACGATTATCTAAGAGCGAATAATATTGACCGATTGTTTCTTCCTATGGCAGGATCCGGTTATTTTTCTAAAAGTATGATGGAAGCAGGCATGCCCTCAACCTGCTTTGATATCAATCCACCGGAAAGAACCTATACCAGGGTAAATAAAGCGGATGTGTTTGTCAGCGTCGACAAGTTTGCCAAAATACTTGCTTCGACTGGTGGTAACATGGACTCATCAGCAGTGGTACTTGATGCGCCGCAGCCCGTTTTCATGGATAACGGGCGCTGGGTGGACGCTGATGAATTTCTTCCCAGGGTCATTAAGTCCTGGTTTGATCGGGGAGGTAAGAATTTGCTGGTCATTTCTGAGGCCAGTGATCAGGAATTGCTTTTTTCTTCCAAAGCATTAACAAAAATGGGAATAGCCATGATACCGGTGATACCGGGCTTTCCTCCTGAGATATTTCAAAGCCTGGGGGAGCATATCGGTGTCTGTGGTCTTTATCGGATTGATAAAAAATAAGTGGTTGATTGCCTGCTGGAGACAGCAAAACTCTGGCGAGACTGCCTTTTTCTCCTATTATTCCAGTTGAAATATAAGTCACTGTCAGGGTGTCTCGATAATGAAACTCTACGAGGTTTATGTGCAGAAGTTAGTCAGATGGTCTACCGTTGTCTTGCTGGCATTCACGGTGTTTGTGGCTGAAGGTGCTTATATCGGCCCCGGATCAGGGGTGAGTTCCGTACCTGACTCCGGTGATGGTATGACAACCGTCGCCGCTATCCTGAAGAATCCTCAGGACGACAGGCGGGTCGTCCTCAGGGGTAATCTGGTCCGAAAAGTTAAACATGAGACTTACCTGTTTAACGATGGTACCGGTGAAATCATCGCGGATATTGATGATAACGACTTTCCACCGCAACCGGTAACAGCCAATACCAAAGTAGAGATTATTGGTGAGGTGGATGTTGATCGGGTATCCGCCGTTGAAGTAGACGTAAAGTCTCTGCGAATTATCAGCAAGTAGGGTACAGAAAGCATACAAAAGTCAGGCTAACAGACAGCTAACCATCATCTCTTAAATTAGCCCCTCGTCTTCTACTTTTATAAGGTGCAAAACAGTCGTCTATCGTTGAAACATACAGACGAATCAGCAATTTTTCAGGGAACAATGCTGGAATATAGCTGTCTGAAAAGTGAAACAAATGCTATTTGTTGGAAGCTTATTGTGGACGCAACAGACAAGCCCCAATATGATGGTGCTCAATTTGATGCTTATTCTGGTGCTCATTCTAATAGCAGTCAGGCTGTTGATGATTTAACCGGGCTTTTCGGGGAGGTTTTATTCAATCATCGTGAAACCAGGGTTACCACAGATGAATTAATACCTGAGACGACTCCACAAACTGACCTTGCCACGCTTTCGGACTCATCTCCCCGTGATGTTTCGGTAGTCGCCAGATCAGTCTCCATGCCGTCCGGTAGTCGTTTTGCTTTTTCACCGGCAGATACGGGCTTGCGGTTAGATTATTTACTCAAACATCATGTTGCTGAAGGGTTAAATAATGATCCGGACTATTCAGGCACCATCGCGCAGCTATCCCGTGCGACATCAGACTATGAAAAATTTGCTTTATTCGAGAAGTTACTGGACGCGGTTGATAGTAAACATAAATCAAATTTTGAAAAGGCACTGCCTCTTCTTCAGGGTTTTCCAAAGAAAACTTCCTGTTTAGAGGAAGCATTTAGACTGATCAATAAAAGTGGCCAGTTTTTGTGCAATGACGGTGATGTTGATAAGCGTAGGTTAATATTGAATATTGGTATTCTGGACTCTCTCTATAGTCAGTTGACGGACATGTCAAAGCTTTTAAATGGAGAGCTGTGCACGGAATCGCTGTCAATAATGCGTTATATCAATATGATCTCTTCTGACCCTGTGTGTGTTTTTGACGTCCTTCAACTTGATCAACGCCTTGCCAGTGAAAGCATGCCATTGCAATATCACAGGGAAAGGGTAGCTATGAAGCTCAATCACTCCCATTATGATCAAGCTATCAATGTGATAGCGATGATTGCTGGTTATCGTGAAATTGAGCTCTGTATTTATTCCAGTATTTCCAAAGCCTCGGCAAAGTATCTTAACGATTATCTAAGAGCGAATAATATTGACCGATTGTTTTTCCCTATGGCGGGATCCGGTTATTTTTCTAAAAGTATGATTGATGCAGGCATGCCCTCAACCTGCTTTGATATCAATCCACCGGAAAAAACCTTTACCAGGGTGAATAAAGCGGATGTTTTTGTCAGCGTTGACAAGTTTGCCAAAATACTTGCTTTGACTGGTGGAAACATCGATTCATCAGCATTGGTACTCGATGCCCCGCAGCCCATTTTCATGGATAATGGGCGTTTGATGGGCTCTGATGAATTCCTACCCAAGGTCATTAAGTCCTGGTTTGATCGGGGAGGTAAGAGTTTCATGGTCATTTCTGAGGCCAGTGATCAAGAGTCGCTTTTCTCTTCCAAAGCATTAACAGGAATGGGAATAGTCATGAAACCTGTGATACCGGGTTTTCCGCCTGAGATATTTAAAGGTTTGGGGGAATATATTGGTATCTGCGGTCTTTATCGGATTGATAAAAGATAAGCTGTTGATTACCCGGGAGGCTGACCGAAAATAGCGCCCGTCCTCGCTACGGGCGCTATTCTCAGACAGCCTCTTAGAGCAACGCAGGAGCAGTTGCCGCGCAGAGCAGTCTACCCTCGGACAGCCTCCCGGATCAGGCAAGCCGTGAAAAAATTTTGTGTCTTTGTATCTTTGTGGTTCCCTTCTTTTAAGGCCTTTCGCAACACCCTCATAGCTTACAGTGGTTTAACCACTCTGGATTTTCCTGTCGCTTGCCACGAACCTGATCAAAATACATGGACTGAAGCTTTTCAGTAACGGGGCCACGCTTGCCGCAGCCGATCTTGCGCCCATCGTGTTCACAAATAGGCATTACCTCTGCTGCCGTGCCGGTAAAGAATGCTTCACGGGCAATATATACTTCATCACGGGTAATGCGTTTTTCCCGGACTTCCAGCCCAAGCTCCCGGGCAAACCGGATGATGGTATCCCGGGTAATGCCTTCCAGGCAGGAAGTCAGTTCCGGGGTATAGAGAATGCCATCTTCTTTCACAATAAAGACATTCTCACCACTGCCTTCCGCCACATAACCCTCGTTATCCAGCAGCAGGGCTTCTTCACAGCCACTGTCCAGTGCTTCCCGCAGTGCCAGCATGGAGTTCATGTAATTCCCGTTGGCTTTGGCCTTGCACATGGTGATATTTACATGGTGTCGTGTATAGGAAGAGGTACGAATTTTGATGCCACGCTCAAGCGCTTCCGGCGACATGTAAGAAGGCCAGTTCCAGGCAGCAACCATGGTGTGAACCTGAAGGCCCTCGGCTCTTAACCCCATACCCTCAGAGCCCAGGAAGCACATTGGCCGCAGGTAGGCTTCGTCCAGCCCATTCTCACGAACGACAAGCTTCTGTGCTTCGTTCAGTTCTTCTTTGCTGAAGGGGATTTCCATTCTCAGGATGTGGGCGCTGCGAAACAGGCGGTCGGTGTGTTCCTTCAGACGGAAAATGGCAGGTCCTTCTGGCGTGTTATAGGCTCTGACACCTTCGAAAACCCCCATTCCGTAATGGAGGGTGTGGGTCAGCACATGGGTTTTGGCTTCACGCCAGGGAACTAACTTCCCATCTAACCAGATAACGCCATCACGATCGGCGAAAGACATCGGGAAACTCCAGATCTAAATTATTTTGTTGGTGAAAGAGTCTGAAGTGACTATTGGATCACAACTTTTCTCTGATGCCAAAGAGTGATTGTCCACGGCAGGGGATTGCAAAATTCTCAAGCGTTATCATTTTACCGGAACCAGCTGCGCAGGTTTCAGATCTTTTCAGAATATTCTAACGATTAAGCCATTTCTAATTGAACCGATCGAGTAATTTATGGTCAGAAAGTACTTTGATAGTTCATCAAAATTTGAGGCCATTTGACAGTTGACAGTTGACATTTAAGATTGGGTCTCTTGTCTGATGTATCTACAGGTTGCTGTATCAAAAAATTTAAACAGGAGCTATTGCTAATGAACCTGGGTAATTCTTTCGGTTACTTACCGGACGGAAGTGATCTTTCTCGATATGGGGAGGTTGATCATCAGGAACCGGTACTGATTTATGATCGGGATCGGCAGCAAGCCTTGTCCGGTAAAGTATTCAGAACAACCAGCGGAGCATTGTTTCGATGTAAACCTGAGGATTTGAATGAAATTGAGAGCAGAATGTACTGTGGCGAATGTTCGAAGGGTAATAGACATATCATGGAAGGCAGGCCTTTGCATCACAGGGAGATCGTTAACAGCGCCATCATTGATGTGCGACCAAAAGACGCATCAATACTCCCATCACTGAAGGGGTATACTTTAGCATCTGACCTACAGTGTTTTATAAAGGCAGATCCTATTAATTACAAGAAGTATGATGAGCATGGAGAACTGACCGCTCTTTCCCGGCGCCTCATAGTATATTGTGCGAAGGACCATAATGGTGATGAATGTCGTCAGGCCGTGGAGTTAAGCTATTTGCCTGACCATTATCATGGCGAACATCATGGATGCTTTCCTGCCCCGGTAGTTGCACCGCAGGGACTCTATCCAACAGAGGATTTGATGACATTTGACAGCCTCCCAGAGAGGGCCGCTGGATCCGGGAATGAAGAAAGTATGGTTCAGATGCAGTTAATGTCGGGCATGAAAATACTTGAACATCTGCAAAAGAGATACAAGGAGCAGGATGAGCAAATCATTCAACTGAACAAAACGATAGAACAACTTCAAAGCAATGTAGGAAACCTCTCGGTAACCTGCGCTGATAGTAAAATTCAAATAGAGGAATTGCAGGAACAGCGCACGGATGGAACGTTTTTATGGAGAATAGACAACTTCAGAGAAGCCATAGACAAGGCAAGTATCGACATAGAAACATCGTTTGACAGTCCGGTTTTCTATTCGGCACCGGAAGGATACAGGATGAAGGCAACAATATATCCAAATGGCGATGGTAACGGAAAAGGCACCCACATCAGTCTGTTTATATCAATTATGAAAGGCATGTATGACGACATTCTGCCTTGGCCATTCGATCAAACTTTATCCTTTGAGATAGTTGGGGAAGGAAAAGAAGTTTTGGGAGTAAATAGAACTGAACCCGACCGGACGATCCCAAGCTTCCAAAAACCGGAGAGCATGAATAGAGCTGTTGGTTGCGATAAATTTATGGCAATCACTGATCTTACACACATGCTTCCGGGTGGCAGTCTATTTATCAGGATCAACGTCGGTGAGAAGGCCAGTGGCAGTGAGTAAAATTGTCTAAAATCCTTACCACCCTCATCTTCGGCTTGCGCGGGCGGGGATAAAGACAGAAACGCATAAAGTGCTCCACGGGGTGGCCATCCACAGGGCGGCCATCCCCTTGAGAGTTTACACATAATCAATTAACTGTCGTTGGATTCCTGCTCATTTCATACAGTCTGCCCAGATAGCCATAACGGCCTGACGCAGATAGTCGCCAGAGGTATTGTCTACTTCAGGTACCTCGTTTTGTAATGCTTTTTGATGAATACAGAACCGGAAGGTTTTATAAGCCTCCCGAAGCTGATGGGCGTCGTCATGTTTCAACAGGCCAGCAAGCTCCAGTTCTTCAGAAATCCGCACGTTGTCGGTCCACTTCAACAGCGACGGGTACTGGCTGGAGTACCGCAGAACGGCAAACTGCATCAGAAACTCAATATCAACAATGCCGCCCGGGTCATGTTTTAAATGGAAGACTTCACCGCTATTGACTGAAGATGATGTTGACCTCAGGTGTTCCCGCATTTTCTGGCGCATATCAACAACATCATCACGGAGTTTGTTAACATCCCGTTGCTGGCTGAGAATAGCTGATCTGAGGTCTGCAAACTTCTGTGCAAGTGTTGGGTCACCGGCAATCACACGGGCACGCACCAGGGCCTGGTGTTCCCAGGTCCATGCTTCCTCTTTCTGGTACTTCTCAAAGTAAGTGAAGGAGTTGACCAGCAATCCTTTCGAGCCGGATGGCCGTAGTCTCATGTCTGCATCATAAAGAATACCCGAGGGTGTCTGTGTGGTCAGAATATGGATGATTCGCTGGCCCAGGCGGGTATAGAACGTGGTGCTGTCAATGGCCCTGGGTCCATTGGTCTCTTTATTGGTACCGCCATTATGGATGAAGACCAGGTCAAGATCAGAGCCGGGGCCTAACTCAATACCGCCCAGCTTGCCGTAACCAACAATAATGAAGCCGGGATCACACAGGTTGCCGTCAGCATCCCGGGGCATTCCATATTTTTCAACCAGGTTGCGCCAGGCAATGGCCAGAACGGCATCAAGAATCACCTCAGCAATCCAGGTCAGGTAGTCACTCTCTTTCATCAGAGGCAGGGTGCCGGACACCTGGGCAGCCGTCACTCGTAAGACATGGGCCATTTTGAAGTGGCGCAGAACTTCCATCTGGTTCTCAAGATCATCTTCCGCAATATGGGCGAGCTGTTGGCGCAGCTCGTCGGCCAATGCTTCTTTTTCCGGTGGATTATAGAGGTCGCCAAGATTGAGGAACTCATCGAGAAGTGCTGGGAATCGGGCAATCTGTTCAGCAATCCATGGGCTGGCAATACAGAGTTTGCCAAGGTGCTCCAGGGCGGCAGGGTTCTCGATCAGCAGAACCAGATAAGCGGTTCGACGCAGCACTGCCTCAATCAGCGGAAGAATTCGCAGTAAAAAAGTATCAGGTTCAGTGGCGTTGGCGGCCACTCCCAGCAACAGTGGGATGAACTTATCCAGACGGTCACGGCTCTGCCTTCTGACCCGGGTAATGGCTTTGCTATCTCGCAGGGAAATCAGTCGCTGCCATGAGGCATCGACATTTTTGAAGCCCTCTCGGGCCATCAGCTGCTGTTCTTCTTCCTCGCTAAGTTGGTCAAGCCAGAGGGCTTGCCACTGGTCACTATGAGGATCTTTGGCATTTGTGGTTTCAGGATCAGCAATAACCGCATCAAAATAAGTGGTGACCTGGTGACGGTGTTCTTCCAGCTTTCCCAGTAACCCGGACCAGTCTTTTTGCCCCATACTGAAGGCGACCCGTGCCTGAGCCTTCGGGCTTTTCGGCAGATCCTGAGTCTGCCGATCGGCGATGGCCTGAATGGCATGTTCAAGATTACGAAGGAAAATATAAGCGGCTTTCAGCTCATTGGCTTCGTCAGGAGAAAAATAGTGTTTGCGCTGCAGCGTTGATAGAACCTTCAGCAGGTTTCGCTCCTGAAGACTGCGGTCACGCCCGCCATGTATTAACTGGAAAGACTGAATGATGAACTCAATCTCACGAATGCCACCTGGCCCAAGCTTGATATTGCTCTCCATGCCTTTGCGTTTCACTTCCCGGCGGATCAGCTGCTTCATTTCCCGCAGGGCGCTGATGGAGCCAAAATCAATGTAGCGACGATAAACAAAAGGACGCAGCTGGCTGAGCAGTAGCTGGCCTGCGAGCATGTTTCCGGCAACCACCCTGGCCTTGAGCATGGCGTAACGCTCCCAGTCCCGGCCCTGATCCTGATAATACTGCTCCATCGCTGCAAAGCTCATGGCCAGTGCTCCGCTGGAACCATAAGGCCGCAGTCGCATATCAACCCGGAACACAAAACCATCGGCACTCTGACAATCCAGCACCTTGATCAGTCGCTGGCCAAGGCGGATAAAAAACTCCTGATTGGTAATGACCTTTTTGCTGCCACGGGTTTCTCCCTGGCAGGGGTAGGTGAATATCAGGTCGATGTCTGAAGAGAGGTTAAGGTCTCTGGCTCCCAGTTTGCCCATACCCAGTACCACCATGTTCTGGGGAACCGTCTCTTCCCCCGGGATGTTTGTGCCATAGGGTGTTCCCATGCTCTGGCAGCTGTCCTGGTAAAGCCAGTTGAGTGCGCTATCAATGCAGGCATCCGCCAGGGCCGACATATCCGCTGTGGTTTCCGACATGCTGACCCGGCGATTCAGGTCGAGCCAGATAATCCGCAGCATTTCCCGGTTGCGGTAAAGTCTGAGAGCCTTGATCAGGTCCTGCTCATTTTCAACCGCTGCCAGTGCTGTTTGTAAACGTTCCGGGTGGGTTCGGGCTAAATCAGGGAGTTTGTCATGGTTTTCCAGAATGCTGGCAAGCCACTGGGGGTGACGAATGCACTGCTGCGCGGCAAAGTCACTGCCTGCCCAGCAATGGATCAGCTGATCCATCAGCCCGGGACTCAGTTGATCGCTCTGGTCAGGAAAAAGGCTACCAGGAAAAGTAAATGACGGGTTGTTATCCATAAACTGCTGCAAGTGAGCAGTGACCACGTTCCTGATTTCTGCAGGAAGAATTTCCGTATTAGTGTCAGTTGACCCGCAGGCAGTTAATTGTTGACTGAGTTGTGCCCTGAGTGACTCCATAAACCCGCTCTCTTCTGGTTGCTGGTGCCATTTTATGAGAATGGGATGACTATAGCCATATACCCGTTTTCAACGCTGCCCGGATCAGGCCCTCAAACGTTATTGCCAGGAGCCTGGGTAAGTCTTAAGCGGTTGCAGGGGTGGTTTTTTGCTGGCCAGGCAACATAGCTGGTAAAAGCCGGTTGTATATCAAAGTCTTTTAGCTTCTTGATTTCCTGTTGACAAACAGGTGCATAGCCAAATAGTCGATAAAGTGGACTGTCATAATGCGTTGTGACGGAAACAACTTTATCTCCCCGCTTGAATGCTTTTTTGGCGGCAAACGCCGAGAGTTCATTGGATTGCCTGAACGCTGTAAATTGTCCAAGTGTCCACCCGCTGCTTAGTTCAAGAATCTCCAGGGGAACAAGTCCAAAGGTTGGCATATCAAAATACTGTTTGATTTCAAATATGTCGTTATGGTGCTCCAGGGCAATAATGTGCTCCAGCAGTTGGATATTTTGAGCCATCGTCAAGAGCCTTTCAGGAGTAAGCTTCTCCTGAAAAGAGGTTGTGAGCATGGCATATTCACAAGCTGAGAGTCCTGCAATTAACTTTGCAACCTGCCGCAGGGTAGAAGAAACCTGGCCAGTGCAAAGCATTTCCTGAAATGCGAAAGGGCTGAATGGCACGGTGAATGGATTTCTATCATGAATCAGGTATTCATGATCACCCAATTGTTGAATATCTATTTTTGCATAGGGGCTTTGGTCTAACAGATCGTCCCAAAGGCCATGGGCCACCACGGCTTTCAGTGTTGTTTCCGTCAGACCGGCTTCTCTACTGAGAAATGCCAGTGCCAGTACATGAGAGTATCTACCGTGCAGGAAGTTGCCTGACCAGGTGCTGTCGGTAAAACCTGATTTATCTATCAGAGAACTGGCTATCTCTGCAGGGACATAGCCTATAAACTCCGGGGCATCTTGCAATTGAAGACCTCCCCGGGCCACTTCTCCCAGAACTTTAGATAACACACCCCGGATTTTGGGGGCTGTAGCTTTGACAAAAATTTCCCCTTTCATGCCATCGGGATGAGAATATCGATATTTCTGTGCGTTGCATACGGTCTCTGCATCCTTTATGGCACTGACTCTGACTTGCTTTTCAATGTTTGCTTTTTGCTCTGTGTTAAGTTGGAGATTAATAAAACCTTCCTTTACCAGTAAATAGTCCTGAAGCTGTTTTGCGTCCAGTTCTGCAACCAGCTCTTCAGACAGCAAATGCCTGAGCTTACTGCCTACCAGATCGAAAAAAACACATTGAGCAGGGTAATCGAACAGTTTAAGTTTGCAGAACTTATATTGATCTTGTTGAAAGGTATTGAGTGCTTCTATGTCCTTCTCTTTCAAGGTTGTACCGTAAGAAAAAATCTCGGCAATATGTCGGGCAAGTTGCAAACCGACAATATATTTTGATTGGTCGGTGAAAAAGGTTCCCGGAAGGAGCAACGATTTAAGGTCAATACGTGATAAGTCCCAAAATACATTGTTATTGCACTTGACAAGAATGGGGCCTGGATCACTGATCGATCGTTCGCCCAGGGGGATCTCTTCCACTGACCTGTAACCGGCACGATGGGCAGAGGTATGACGAACTCCCCCAATAGAAATTTCTTTATTATTATGACGTACCGGTTGAGTTACTTTTTTATTAGACTCTAATGCCGATTTAAACATCGGTGTTTCTAACAGTGAAATACTATCCATACTTACACGTTTTATAATCTCATTAATTTAATAGATAGGGCGCTTTTGATTATATTTAATTTGAAAAGTTCATAATATTCAGGTTTATTATTTTTAGTGGTCATTTTTGTTTCAGAGGGAAGAGCCTGTTTTGTTATGTTTTTTGCCAAGTTGATTTCCCGACTTCCTTTTAAGGTCATCTATATTGTGTCCTATTTTTTTTATTTGTTCGCCTTTTATCTCTCCAAATATCGAACAGGAACTGTGCACAAGAATTTGCGACAGGCTTTTCCGGAAAAAAGGGAGGCGTATATTGCTGATGTGACCAGACAGTTTTACCGGCATCTGTCGGACCTTGCCTTTGAAGTGATCAAGGCCCACAGCATGAGCGCAGAAGCGTTTAAAGAACGCTGCTCAATTGTTGGCGCTGATGCCCTGGAGGCGGCATCCCGGGAAAGGTCCAGGCCAATCATTGTGTTAACCATCCACCAGGGCAATTGGGAGTGGATGCTCCATAGCGTGTCACAACACCTCGGTGTGCCTATTGATCCGGTTTACAAGCCTTTGCACCACAAAGGCTGGAATCAGTTTATCCATGAGATTCGCAGCCGCTTTCATTCCCGCCCCATTCCGATGAAACAGGCCGGGCGGGACATTCTTAAGGGCAAAAATGGTTTCCGGCTGTTTGTGATGCTGGCCGATCAGACCCCGGCAGAAGGAGAGCGCAGTTACTGGGTCCCTTATCTCAATAAAGAAGCGCCTTTTTACCTTGGAGCGGAAAAAATTGCCTTACTGACTCAATACCCGGTCTTTTTTGCCCAGTGTCGACGACTAAAACGCGGCTACTATGAACTTGAATTTAAAGCGCTGGCTCTGCCCCCTTATGAAAAAACCAAAGACAAAAATCACCATCCGGTTATTGATGCTTATGTCAGTGCTGCACAGGCCGCGATCTATGAACAGCCGGAAACGTTCCTCTGGAGTCATCGCCGCTGGAAACGAAGCCGGAAAAGTGATGAATAGTACATTGCCCTGCCAGACATTGGCTTTTCGGATTTAAAAGCCCTGTTTGCAGGTCATTATGTGTCTGATGACATCAGTTATTAAACGATACCCAAATTTCTGTTGGCAGACCCTGAGACAGTTCGGTTTTTAGCCAATAAAATCCATGATTGATAGATTGTGAGAAAAAGTGTTTGTTTTTGTTGCCTCTGTTGCGAACTTTTCCTATAAAAATCAATACTTTTTGCAATAAAAATACATGTAAGTACTGGTACTCATTGCGGGAATTGCTTATCTTGTAGTTATATTGCATTTGATTAGTATCAATTTTTTTTAAAGCTTTGGCTGTTAGACGAAACTTGTGCGTATGCTTGATGATTGCAAGTAATCAACCATTAACAATAACGATCACAAAGTTTGTTGTAGCAGTATCGATCCCGGAGCCGATTTGTATGCATGATATCGACCCATTAGAAACCAGGGAATGGCTGGAAGCACTGGATTCCGTTCTGGAGCAGGAAGGTGAAGACCGTGCTCATTTTCTGCTGACCCGGCTTTCCCAGCATGCTCGTGCCAAAGGTACGCAGCTGCCCTACGCGATTACCACGCCGTATCGCAATACGATACCACCGGAAAAAGAAGCCCGTATGCCCGGCGACCTGTTTATGGAGCGTCGTATTCGCTCCCTGGTCCGCTGGAATGCGCTGGCTATGGTGATGCGCGCCAACAAGAAGGACAGCAGCCTGGGTGGACATATCTCTTCCTTTGCCTCCAGTGCCACTCTCTACGACATCGGGTATAACTACTTCTTCCACGGCCAGGGCAGTGACCGTGAAGGCGATCTGATTTATTACCAGGGCCACGTATCGCCTGGTATCTACTCCCGGGCTTATCTGGAAGGTCGTCTGGACGAGGGCCAGCTGGATAATTTCCGTCAGGAAGTGGATGGCAATGGTCTTTCCTCCTACCCTCACCCCAAACTGATGCCTGACTTCTGGCAGTTCCCGACCGTATCCATGGGCCTCGGCCCTCTGCAGGCGATCTATCAGGCTCACTTCATGAAGTACCTGATTAACCGTGGCATGTCCCGGGATCAAAACCGTAAGGTCTGGGCATTCCTCGGGGATGGTGAGATGGATGAGCCGGAATCTCTCGGTGCCATCTCCCTGGCCGGTCGTGAGAAGCTGGATAACCTGATCTTCGTGGTCAACTGTAACCTGCAACGTCTGGATGGCCCGGTCCGTGGTAACGGCAAGATCATTCAGGAGCTGGAAGGCATCTTCCGGGGGGCTGGCTGGAACGTTATCAAGGTCGTCTGGGGCCGTCATTGGGATCCGCTGCTGGCCCAGGACAAACATGGCAAGCTGCAGGAAGTGATGGACAAGGCCGTTGATGGTGATTATCAGAACTGTAAGGCAAAAGGCGGTGCCTGGACCCGTGAGCACTTTTTTGGCCGTGACCCTGAAGCGCTGAAGCTGGTTGAACACCTGTCGGATGATGATATCTGGCGTCTGAACCGGGGTGGCCATGACCCCTACAAAGTCTTCGCGGCCTACCACGAGGCGGTTAACCATAACGGCCAGCCTACCGTCATTCTTGCCAAGACGGTTAAGGGCTACGGTACCGGTACCACCGGTGAAGCGGCCAACGTCAGCCATAACGTCAAGAAGCTGCCGGTTGATGACCTGAAGCACTTCCGTGACCGCTTTGACCTGCCGATCAAAGACGAAGACATTGAGACCCTGCCTTACTTCAAACCCGACGCTGACAGCCCGGAAATGAAGTACATGCGCAAGCGTCGTGAAAAGCTGGGTGGCTTTATTCCCCAGCGCCGCGTAGAAACCGACGTTAAGCTGGAAATTCCGGGCCTTGAGGCTTTCGAAGCGGTGACCAAAGGCAGTGGCGAACGGGAAATCTCCACCACCATGGCTTACGTACGCATTCTGGGTGCGCTGGCCAAAGACAAGAGCCTGGGCAAGCACATTGTGCCGATCATTCCGGATGAAGCCCGTACCTTTGGTATGGAAGGTATGTTCCGCCAGCTGGGTATTTACTCTGCGGAAGGTCAGAACTATGAGCCGGTAGATTCCGACCAGGTGATGTTTTACAAAGAATCCAGACAGGGGCAGATTCTCGAAGCGGGCATTAACGAAGCGGGTGCTCACGCCGCGTGGATTGCTGCGGCGACCTCTTACAGCAGCAACAACGTACCGATGATTCCGTTCTATGCGTTCTATTCCATGTTTGGTTTCCAGCGTACTGGCGATCTGGCCTGGGCAGCGGGTGATATCCAGGCCCGTGGCTTCCTGATTGGTGCCACTGCGGGTCGTACCACGCTGAACGGTGAAGGTCTGCAGCATCAGGACGGCCACAGCCACATTCTGGCATCCACCGTACCGAACTGCATAAGCTATGACCCAACCTACGGCTATGAGATGGCGGTGATTATCCAGAACGGTCTGCAACGTATGTATGGCGACGGTGACAATGTCTGGTACTACATCACCGCCATGAATGAAAACTACCGTCAGCCAGCGCTGCCGGAAGGCCCTGAAGTGATCGAAGGCATCATCAAGGGACTTTACAACCTGGAAGAAAATTCCCGTAACCAGGGGCTTAAGGTCCAGCTGATGGGGTGTGGCACTATCCTTGAGGAAGTCCGTGCAGCTGCCGGTATTCTGCGTGATGAGTTCAACGTTGAATCGGATATCTGGAGCGCAACCAGCTTTAACGAGCTGGCCCGGGATGGTCAGAACGCCAGACGTTACAACATGCTGAACCCTGAAGCTGATAAGAAAGTCTGCTGGGTTGAGCAGCAGCTGTCTGGCCGTAAAGGTCCGGTTATCGCCGCGACTGACTATATGAGCCAGTACGCGAACCAGATCCGTGAGTTTGTGCCGGCAACCTTTGTTTCGCTGGGCACGGATGGATTTGGTCGCTCTGACACCCGTGAACAGCTGCGTCGTTTCTTCGAGGTAGACCGTTACTTCATCGTGGTGGCTGCCCTGTATGCGCTGGTTCAGGATGGTGAGCTGGAAGCGTCCGTGGTCAGCGAGGCCATCAGGAAGTTTGATATTGACCCGTCCAGAGCTAACCCTCTGTATTGCTAAGTCCGGAACTGAAGAGAAGGTATGAGGAATGAGTGACGAAATCATCAAGGTTCCGGATATCGGCAGCGGTGAGGCAGAAGTCATCGAAATCTGCGTCCAGCCCGGTGATACGGTATCGGCCGAAGACTCCCTGATTGTTCTGGAGTCTGACAAGGCCACCATGGAAGTCCCGGCACCAAGGGATGGCGTGGTGACAGAAGTGCTGCTGAATATGGGTGACAATGTCAGCGAAGGTGCTCCGATGCTTAAGATGGCTGCAGCAGCATCTGAGGTTGTCGAGCCCATAGCGGACAGAGGACCGCCAGCAGAAGCCCCCGTGTCGGCAGCCCCGGTGGTTGAAGCGGCTGGTGGCTCCCGGACTGAGTCGGTGCATGTACCCGATATCGGTGCTGAAAATGTGCCGGTTATTGAGGTGAGTGTGAAGGTTGGTGACACCGTTGCCCTGGAAGACTCATTGATTGTCCTGGAGTCCGACAAAGCGACCATGGAAGTGCCTTCCCCGGTAGCAGGGGTGGTGACTGCCATTCACGTCAAGGAAGGTGATGCCCTGAGTCAGGGTGATCTGGTGATTGACGTTGAAGTCAATGGCAGCGGTGATGTCGCTGTAACGCCTGCGCCGGTTCCAGCTGCAGCTCCAGAGCCTGCCGCTGTTGTGCCAGCTGCACCCGAGCCTCAGTCTGGACCGCGCATGGAGAAAGTAACAGTACCTGATATTGGTGCTGAGAACGTTCCCGTGATTGAGGTCTGTGTCAGCGTTGGCGATCAGATTGAAGAAGAAGCGTCACTGATCGTACTGGAATCTGACAAGGCGACCATGGAAGTGCCTGCACCGTTTGCCGGTGTTGTGAAAGCCATCATGGTCAAAGAAGGCGATACCCTTAGCCAGGGTGACCTGATTCTGGATATTGAAGTGTCTGGTGGCGCAGCAGCATCGGTTGTCAGCCAGCCAGCGCCTGCAGCCGCTGCACCTGCCACTGTGCCACCGCAGCAGGAGGCTCCATCCCGCGCACCATCAGCACCACCCCCACATGCAGAAGCGCACCCTGTGGAACTTGAGCGTACCAACCGCAAATTCCATGCAGGTCCTGCGGTGCGCAAACTGGCCCGTGAGTTCGGTGTTGATCTTGCTGAAGTGACCGGTAGTGGTCCACGTCGTCGCATTCTGAAAGAAGACGTACAAAAGTACGTGAAGATGCGCCTCAGTGAAAAGGCACTTTCAGGACAAGGTGCTTCTACTGGTCTGGGTATTCCAGCCATGCCAGAGATCGACTTCAGCAAGTGGGGTGAGATCGAGAAGGTTGCCCTGAATCGGCTGCGTAAAGTGGCGGCTCAGAACTTCCAGCGTTCCTGGCTGAATGTGCCACACGTTACCCAGTTTGATGAGTGTGACATTACTGAACTGGAAGCGTTCCGCAAGGCTCAGAAAGCCATGGCCGAGGCCCGTGGTACCAAACTGACACCACTGCCGTTTATTCTGAAAGCCGTTGCTTACGTGTTGAAAGAGCTGCCACAGTTCTGTGCTTCCCTTAGCCCTGATGGCGAAATGCTGATCTACAAGAAGTACATCAACATTGGAGTCGCGGTTGATACCCCAGACGGTTTGCTGGTGCCAGTGATCAGAAACGTCGATCAGAAGAGCCTGTGGGAACTGTCGGTTGAATGTATCGAGTTGGCCGGTAAGGCCCGTGACAAGAAGCTGAAGCCTGATGAAATGCAGGGTGGCTGCTTTACCATCTCCAGCCTGGGTTCTATCGGTGGCACGGCGTTTACTCCGATCGTCAATGCGCCAGAAGTCGCCATTCTTGGTCTGTCCAGGGCCGCCATGAAGCCCGTGTGGAATGGCCAGGACTTCGATCCGAAGCTGATGTTACCGTTGTCACTGTCTTATGATCACAGAGCCATCAACGGTGCGGATGCAGCACGTTTCACGACAATGCTGGGTGAATTGTTGACCGATATTCGCAAGCTGCTTCTTTGAGACTTTGGTTAATAAAAATCCGGAGGTGATTAATCTCCGGATTCAACATTGTATTTCTTTGAAGTTATGAAGAAGATAAATGATTTTGGAGTGCTTTCCAGGCATCAAACATAACATCTACGTGTACAGGATCAAAATTTTCCCAAATCTTAACATTACGACTATGTTTTTCTCCAATTGATTCTAATATTCTTTCTCGAATCTTAATGGCGTTTTTCTCATGTTTAACCTTGATTGTTAACGAGGATCTACCTGCCTCAGCGCTTTTAATGTTGAAATCCTCATTCGGTTTAAAATTGTTTTTTATTAAAGTACTCACATCAAAAATTTTCAAAGGGTTAGCAGATAAAAGCTCTGAAAACTCATCTATTGTAGAGGGTGTGTGGCCAGTAGATAAATGCTTTGAAGAGTTATCTATTGCAGAGGCTGGTAACTTCTCATTTTCTGCTGGTGAAGGCGTTTTCACAGGACTTTGTTCCCGGGAAACACCAGGCTGCTGCGAGGCTGGTTCTGCTTTTTCCAGTACCTTTTGAGAAGCTACAGAGGCTGTAGGGGATTCAATACTGGTTTTCAGGTCTTTTTGTAACTGCCTATTGTCTTGTGGTAACAATCTGGTTTCATAGTCTTTGGTATCTGATAATTCGATGTTATTACCAAGCAGAGGTAAAACTGTATCATATGACGGCACAACTTGAGTGGCTAATCCTTGGTATTCGGACCATTTATTATCAGCTTGGTATTCGGACCATTTATTATCAGCTTGGTATTCGGAGCATTTATTATCAGCTTGGTATTCGGAGCATTTATTATAAGTTTGGTATTTGGAGCATTTATTATCAGCTTGGTATTCGGAGCATTTATTATCAGGTGTATTATCTTCGTCATCAGATAAGTCATCTATTTTAAAAAATTTCTGATTATAAGAGTTACAGTTTTCAGCGTCTGTGACCATGGGTGGACCATCATGGACCAAAAATTGGCCATCTTTAATGACCAGCTCAAGCAACCGATTACCTTCCCTGTCCACAATGGCAATGTAGCCAGGACAGTTAAAATCAAAGCAAATTGGGTCTATAAATAATGACCTACCTATATCTACTGCTGCAGTGGCAATGGAACCACGGGCACCCTTTTCATTAATGGATGCCTTGATCTTCTGAACTATGTGCAGTTGATCATCCGACTGTGTACCTAACTTTGATAAATCCTGTGCTTTTATGGAGGTTCCTAATACCTGATTAATTTTATCCAGTAACTCAGTATTACAACTGTTCGTTATGTCAATTTTGGGTAGTTTTAGCTCAACCTCCATTTCAACATTTTTTAGCTTGTCAATCAGATGATTAATCGTTTCAGAATTCAGGTTGTTAATTGCTGTCGCACTGCTTTTGCGTGGTTTTATCGCCACTAATTTAAGATCTTCTCCATTTGCAGATCGGAATTCTTTGGCAATGGCCGCAAAGTTTCCGTCAGTAGCCACGTTAAGAACTTCAGTTTTACACATCATAAGGACGTTATTAATAAAAGTTCCATCTGCACACTGAAATAGCCCCTTTTCCGTGTCATCTTCAGAAAATCTTTCATCCCAGTCAATCTGGAAATTCATCACACTGCCTAAAGCCGCTTCAACTTTGTGCCGCTGAGATTCAGTAAGATGACCAAAAACCGTATCAATTTCTCCTTCGGTCTTATCATGAACAAAAGAATCTATGGTGTCGGCAAGGTTCTTGCCGTTGTTATTATTGTCCAGCTTTTTGGTTTTATAATATTTTGACAGTGACTGTTCATACTGCTCATTATCGTAGCAAAAGGTAGACCCAATAAAGTTAGTGATACGGATTGACTGATCAGAGTCAGGATCGTTAGAGTGTTTTACGGCACATTTACCGAGTTCTGTATGAATCTTATCTTTCAGGTCTTGAGTTAAGGAACCCGGGGAGATGCCAAGAGCCGATGCCACGATGGTGTCGTCTGTCATACTCAACAGAGCCATGCCCAGAGCCTGAAGCAGGCTGACAAGAGAGAGTGCCTTACTTTTATTGCCTTTAATGTCCAAGAGTTCAAGGGATAATTTATCCACCATTGTTTTAACAATATCAGAGGCCGATAAAGTGGCCGGGGACGCTGTGTCTGGCAGATTTGTTCTCTGGAATAACGCTGACATCCCTGGGTCAAAAGGTATGGCATCCATAGTATTCTCTCCAATGCTTGATAAAAATTATTTAGCGAGGACAAACTCGCTGCCTCCATGCTTTGTGGCAAGGGATTGTCTTGTTAATCAGCCGCAAGTGACGGAAAACTGTAATGATTTACAGTATTGATCTGATAAATGGATATTCAGAGTTGCCGACTTGGATATTATTAAGACATTTTGTGTGGATAATAGTTCCCTGGACGGTCACAATCTTTGGTCTATTCTCGGTCCCCAGAGCCCTGCGCCAGCACCACATGCACAAGCTGAGCATACCAATCGCAAATTTCATGCAGGGTGAATTGTTGACCGATATCGGCAATGGCTTCTTTGAGACTTTTGTTAATAAATCCGGAGGTGATTAATCTCCGGTTTTGCATTGTATTTATTTATTCACGAAGTAACTTATCACGCAGTGCTTTCCAAGCCTTGAATGTAACCTTTACTTTAACAGGTTCTAATCTCTCCCAAACGTCAACAAAGTTTTTATGTTCTTCTTCATCAATTAATTCAAATACTTTTTGTCTAACCTTATTTGCGGTATCCACAGTATCAACAGTGATAGATAACTCATAATCATAAAATAACTTAACGCTGGAAATATTCAGCTCTCCACTCGGGTTAAGCCCATGTTGTATTAATGTACTCACATCATTAACAGCTTGAAAAGGTTCAGGAGTTGATAACCTGTTTAATGTAGAGGTATTAACGTCATCATCATAATCCGACTGATCATCATGCCACGGATCAACATCTTTCCAACCTTCAGGGATAGTGATCACAGGCGAACCATCAGGCACCAAAAAGCTGTCATCCTTAATGACCATCTCAAGCAACCGATTACCTTTGCTGCCTACAATGGCTATATAGCTGGGGCAGTCAATATTAAAGGTGTTTTCGCCCCCCCTTGAAGCCGCTGTTGCAGCAGTGGCAATTGTGCTGTCAGCACCCTGTTCGTCAACGGATACTTTGATTTTCTGCACCATCCGCAGATTATAAGTGGGTGATGGGTTTAACCTGGACAAATCCTGAGCGGTTATGGATGTTCCCAGGGCATCTGTAATTTTTTCCAGTAGTTCAGTATCACCACCTTTCTTAACTTCTATAACTGGAAGATCCAGCGTAATCTCCGTTTTATTTTCATCCAAATTGCCAATCAGATGGTTAATGGTTTCAGAATCAAGTTTGTTAATCGCTGTCGCACTGGTCTTGTTCGGTGTTATCGCGACCAATTTAAGATCTTCCCCATTTTCCGATCGGAAATCTTTGGCAATGGCAGTAAACACTTTATTGCGAGCAAAGTGTAAATTTTCTTTTATACGCATCTTCCTGACGTTTTTCATAGTTCCATTTGCGCACAGAAAACGGCACGAAGCCTCACTATTCAGGGGAAAAGCTTCCCTCCAGACACCTCGGATTTCCATCACATTACCTAATACCAATGAAATCTGGTTCCGCTCATATTCAGTAAGATCATCAAACAACTGTTTAATTTTTCCTTTGGTTTTCTCTTTAACAAAAGTATCTGCGGCGTCCGCTACTTTCTCTTTATCAATTTCCAACGTTTGGGTTTGATAACATTCAGACAGTATCCGGTCAAGATACTGATCCGTGGTAACAGAGGCTGTACCAACAAAGTTAGCGGCAGAGATGATCTTGCCAGTTTCATCATAAGGGCGGTCTTTGCTGAATTCACCAAGCTTTTGATGGATTTCCATCTCCAGCTCTTCAGTTAAGGAGCCCGGGGGGATTTTCAGGAGCAATTCCTTCTTGGCGTTATCTTTCATACAGGCCAGAACCATGCCCAGAACCGGTGCCAGGCTGGCAGAAGACACTACCCTGCTTTTTTTGTCGGTAATACTCAGGATCGCAAACGATACGGTATCCATCAGTTTTTCAACGATATCAGAGGCCGATAAATCGCTCCGGGAGGATGTGTCCGGCGGAGTTAATGGCTCCAATGGCACTGATCGTGTTGGGCCTGACGATATTGGTCCCATAATATTCTCTCCATTTGATAATAATTAATGAGTCAGAAAATACGATTTCATTTGGTTAACTACTTACTGATGATTGACAGTATCCGGTCACGTATTGCCATCCGCTGTGCCTCTGTTATTAATGCCGCCCGTTCCCATTGTGGCGGTATCTCTGTCCGAAGTTCCGCCAGAAGCTGTTGGGCTTCCGTCTGTTTGTGGGATATGCCCTCAAGCCACTGTAACCAACGCAGATCAAGGGTCGCTTCATGCAAATCAAGAAAACGGCGATGAATGTCCAGAACTTCCGGACACCGGCTGGCAGATGGGTAGATATACATAACATCCCCCTCCCGACCATCGATGGGATCAAATGGGTCGGCAGTCGGCATACGGCCATGCCATTGTAAATAGCCCTCAGCACCGGATCGCCAGAGATACAGGCCAGCTGCTAACCGGGGTTTGGGCATGTTGTATAGCCAGACCGTGCTGTTTTCCTGCCAATCGTCAATATTTTCTTCGGTCACTTCGGTGCCGTGGTTGATCAGGAGAAGATCCGTTACTTCGGCAAGTTCAGCCTGATGGTCATGGTTCAAATGGCCAGCCGTTTTCAATGGCAGAGCGTTATCGGTTAGCACTCTGACGGTGTTCTTTATTTGCGAAAAGTGATCATTGGCGGGCTCGTCAAAAATTGACCAGTAAATGTCAGGGAGATTCTGGTTCTCTGATAACTGTTGCAGCTGTTTTAAGTCCGCTATTGCCTTTGTTTCGCCCTTCTGACTTAACAGGCGTTTCAGCGGTGCGTAAGCCAGAATCTTGCCGTTGAAGCCAAAGCGCATTAGTTGTTGCAGTTGCTGAATAAACGTCTGTCGTCCGGTCTCGGTGCCAGGTGTTGCCAATGCCGGGGCAACCGTGCTGAAACCGTGGGAAGCCAGCAGGGAAAGATCGCAGGAGGTGGCATTGGCACTCTGTCCTGCCAGTGCCTTGAACCACTGATAGTAAGGTGGCGGTTCCAGATAGAGGCCTACAGGGGTTTCCAGTTCTGGCAGCACGGTCGGAAGTACCCGTACTTTATAATGCAGCAACCGCAGTTCACCGCCGCTGAACAGCTGAATCATACCAGCGTAGTCGCCAGCACGTGCTTCAGCGGGAACTTCCACCTGAACATAGAGACGTCTGGGCCTTTTGCTGGAGAGACGAAGGCTTGCCATATCGGCACGGAGATAGCTGTCATCCAGTATCAGTGACGTGGCATTGGGTGTTGGTCTTTCATAGCGCCAGTGCCCATAGCGGGTGATGACGGTTAAGGGCTCTCCATCCGACGATTTGGGCGGGGAGACTACAACCGCAGGTGCAACATCATCCATCGGGCTGGCTATTTCAAAGGTCAGGTTCAGCAGGCTGTTTCTGGCTGCCAGATAAAAAGTGTCATCATCTTTTACCTGCTGGCTGATATCTGCCAGTGACAGTGAGTCTGGCGGGGTGTATGGCTCAGTCGCTACAGGCCATTGATTTAGCAGGCGTTCCTGTCGTTTTTTCTGGGTGGCCTGGGCAAAGGTACCTTTAATAGGTTCCAGAACCAGAGCCGCCAGGTATCTGGCGTCATAGTCACCGGTCAGATCGATAGTCAGCATCCCGTTGATGACACCAATGTTTTTGCTGATAAAGTGACTTCGGCGTTCACCAACCAACGCCCACAAGTCCCCATCGATACCGCCTTCTTTTTTCCTGCCAGCCAGATAAACGTCATTGATCCACTGCTCTTGAGTAAACTTCTCATCAACGATGGTGGTGCCATTGGCGATGATTTGCCGTTTAAGAAAGTGAGGCAGGTATTCCCATTCCCCTTGATCCTGTGTCCACAGGCTGAGTTTCCATAATCCATCAGACCAGGGGATCTGCAGGCTGGTAACCCCGGCAATACCATCCCGAATCAGTGCATCACCGGAAGTACGAACCCGTTCGGTGATTTTGCCTTGCAGGTATGAGCTGTTTTTGCCAATGGATTCAAAGCCGGGGAAAGCCGCACTGTCGCCTGAGCCAAAATCCAGCGCCAGGGTGTTTTCGGGCAGACTGGCGGCGGAGCTGATATGGATTTTTTCCAGCTCGATGCCCGCCCACATATCGGCACTGAACACAAACAGTTTGGTGTATGGCTGTGTAAACGGTTGTCCGCCGGATGTTTTCAGCCCTGAGAGGGGCAGTACCACGGCAAACGGACCGGGTGAGAGCGTAAACTCCTGGTTGACCCTGGACCGGTAATCTGCGGAGTTTTCATTATCAATCCGCACAATCAGGATTTGCTGTTTGTCTGAGCCATTATTACCACTGATGATCAGCTCAGATCCATTTTTAAAGTCGGACTGCTGGAAGGTGTGGATAAAGGGAGGGGATTCCGCTTCACTCAGCAGCAGGTTTTCATCATTTGCCGAAGAGAAAGGACTGCTAAGGCTTAAAATACAGGCAGCTGATGCAAACCATTGTCTGGTCGTTCTGCCAGTTAACCTTGCTTTCGGCCATATTAACTTTCGAAGCATGTACTCAATGGCCTGTTCCATGATCCTTTCAGCTGCCTCACAGTTGTTTGGGGGTAGCCTTAATATCGACGGAAAGAAGACAGTTTAAAGAATCTGAAATGGAGGGGGAGACAGGCGCTAATCCAGAGATCAGCGCCAGTGGTCAGATTGGCAGAGTCAGGCCAGGGCACCCAGAAAATTCTTCAGGGTAATAATAATGATCACCAGAACCATCAGGGAAAAATCCAGCCCGCCAAGGGGTGGGATCACTTTGCGTATACGGCTGGTGAGTGGCTCGGTAATCTGGAACAGCAGCATCAGTCCAGGGTTATAGCTGTTCGGCGCTACCCAGCTGGCGATGGCAATAATGATCAGACTGAACATATAAATATTCAGAAACTCGATGCCCAGTTTAATCAGGCTGCTGATCAGGACGCTGGGGAAAGGAATGGTCGCCGGAGAGAAACCGCCTATCAACAGCAGTACATAGAGCAGTGTGATCTGAAGTATCAGCGCCAGAACCAGAGAGGCCATGTCCACACCGCCATAACCGGGAATTATCTTGCGGATGGGGTTGAGCAGTGGCGATGTGGCTTTCACGATAGCTTGAGAAATCGGGTTATAGAAGTCGGCTCGAACCAGCTGAAGCAGGAAGCGAATCAACACAGCCATGATATACAAACCGCCCAGGGTCTGGATCAGGAAGCTGAGACTCGAAGAAAGTGCAGACATAGAGTGTATTGGTTACCCTTTGGTCAAAATAATTTAATAATCTTTGCGCATATTACCGCTTTCCATCGCCCGTCAACAGAATCAGTCTTGCAGCGTTTCTGCCAGTTCTATCGACCGGTTGACGGCAGCATTCATCGCCTGTGCCACCAGCTCAGGCAACCCCTGTTCCTGAAACGTTTTTATGGCCTGTTCCGTGGTTCCGTTGGGAGAGGTAATGCGACGACGAAGCTCGGCGACATCAACATCACTTTCCGTTGCCATCCTGGCAGCCCCCAGGGCCGTTTGCAGGGTCAGCTGTCTTGAGGTTTCTGTATCAAGGCCAAGGCGAACACCGACCTGTTCCATAATTTCCATCAGCAGGAAATAGTAGGCCGGGCCACTGCCGGAAACGGCAATGACCGCATCAATTAACGACTCATGGTCGACCCATCTGGCAATACCAATGGCATTAAAAATATCATCGGTCAGCGCTTTTTGGGCAGTACTGACGTTTTTGTTAGCAAACAAACCGCTGGCACCGCATTGCAGCGCAGAAGGTGTGTTTGGCATGCTGCGCACGATCGAAAGGTGCTCGCCTCCCCAGTTCTGCAGACTTTCCATGGTAATGCCGGCAGCGACGGAGATAACCAGGGCATCCGGTTTTATGGACGGGCTTAAGTCGGTCAGAACCGCTTTCATCACCTGTGGCTTCACACAAAGCATAATGATGTCCGCCTGGCTGACGGCCTGGTGGTTATCCACGGTGGTGGCAATATTAAATTTTTCACGGATATCGGACAATGTTTCTGCCGTTCTGGCGGAAGCAATCAACTGGTAGGTTGGCCAGCCATTATTGATCAGGCCACCGATAATACTGCTGGCCATATTGCCAGCACCGATAAAAGCAATGGTTGATTCATTCATGCGTTGCTGTCCCTTTCAGGCGCTTGATGGGCAGAGGTTCTGGAGCCAAACAGTGCAGTACCAATACGGACCATGGTTGAACCTTCCTGAATCGCTGCCTCAAGATCATCCGTCATGCCCATGGACAGGGTGTCCATCGTCAGTGAGAACTCGGTATTCAGGGAATGTAACGCATTGGTCAGTGCCCGGAAAGGCTCGCGCTGTCGGTCAGGGTCGGTTTCCGGGGCGGGAAGAGCCATCAGGCCACGCAGCTTCAGGTGGGGTAAACGGGCAATGGAGGTTACCAGCGCTGGCAGCTCATGCAGGCGGATCCCGGATTTTGACGCTTCGCCGCTGATATTCACTTGCAGGCAGATATTTAACGGGGGGAGCTCCCGAGGACGTTGATCATTCAGCCTTTGCGCGATTTTCAGCCGGTCAACACTGTGAACCCAGTCAAAGTGGCTGCTGATATCCCGGGTTTTGTTGGACTGGATTGGACCGATGAAATGCCAGTGGATATCCACAAGGTCACTGAGCTCATCCATTTTGCCCAGGGCTTCCTGAAGGTAGTTTTCGCCAAAATGCTTTTGACCCAGATGCCATGCTTCACGCACCATAGAGGCAGGTTTGGTTTTGCTGACTGCCAGCAGTTGCACTTGCCCGTTGCGATTGCAGGCTTGCTCAGCTTGATGAATTCGGTCATAAACCCGTTGAAATCGGTTTTGTAATAAGGTCATCAGGTTGTACATTACCGGGTAAATAATAAATTGGCAGGAAGATTGTCCGGGAATAGCGCTATTCCCTGACAATCTCATAGTTTACCTGCTTCCTGGTGTAAGGGGGATAATAAATGGATATTACTGAGCTATTGGCGTTCAGCTATAAACAGGGGGCTTCGGATCTGCATCTGTCGGCAGGACTTCCGCCAATTATTCGAATCGACGGTGATGTTCGCCGTATCAATCTGCCGCCCATGGAGCAGAAAGAAGTTCATGGTTTGATCTATGACATCATGAACGACAAACAGCGTAAAGATCTGGAAGAGCACCTGGAAGCGGACTTCTCGTTTGAAGTACCGGGCGTTGCCCGTTTCCGTGTCAATGCTTTCAATCAAAACCGGGGAGCGGGGGCGGTGTTCCGGGCTATTCCCAGTAAAGTACTGACCATGGATGACCTGGGCATGGGACAGGTATTTAAAACCATTGCGGATAAACCCCGGGGGTTAGTGCTGGTGACTGGCCCTACCGGCTCTGGCAAGAGCACCACGCTGGCGGCCATGATGGATTACATTAATGACACCAAATATCAGCATATCCTGACCATCGAAGACCCCATTGAATTTATCCACACCCCGAAAAAGTGTCTGGTTAACCAGCGGGAAGTGCATCGGGATACTCATAGCTTCAGCAATGCCCTGCGCTCTGCGTTGCGTGAAGATCCCGATATTATTCTGGTTGGTGAGATGCGTGACCTGGAAACGATTCGTCTGGCGATGACCGCTGCGGAAACCGGTCACCTGGTGTTCGGTACGTTGCACACCACCTCGGCGGCAAAAACCATTGACCGTATCGTCGATGTATTTCCGGCGGAAGAGAAGTCCATGGTGCGTTCAATGCTCTCGGAATCACTCCAGGCTGTGATCTCGCAAACACTTTTGAAGAAAAACGGTGGAGGCCGGGTAGCTGCCCATGAGATTATGCTTGGCACGCCAGGTATTCGAAACCTGATTCGCGAAGATAAAGTTGCCCAGATGTACTCGGCCATTCAGACCGGCGGTGGACTTGGCATGCAAACACTGGATCAGTGCCTGACGAACCTGATGAAAAAGGGACTGATCTCTCGTGATGTGGCCCGTGAAAAGGCCAAGGACCGTGACGCATTCTAGGAGC
>NZ_JBLYNS010000061.1:0-28807 GCF_049310205.1 Endozoicomonas sp. ALC013
AATAGTTGCCCGGCTCGAATCATGACAATGATTTGAGAACCTCGAATAGGATGTTTCACCTCCGGCAGGCTTCGGTATGCATTCCCACGCGGAGCATGGGAACAGCATGGGAGCGATGTTGTGCGTTGTATGGGTATTAGCGTTTTTCTGCACTAGACTGTATAAAGTCTTAATTAAGTCTTACTGTAGAGGAAAACTCGGATGAAACTCTCACAACAAGTCAAGCCCATCAGCTACCTGAAAGCCAACGCAGCCGAGGTACTGAAACAGCTGCAAGAGAGCCGGGAGCCGCTGGTGATCACCCAGAATGGTGAAGCCAAAGCCGTTATTCAGGATATCCACAGTTATGAAGCATTGCAGGAAGATATCGCCCTGTTAAAACTGCTGGCCCTGGGCAAACGACAGCTGGCCGACCATGACACTGTTACGGCAGACAGTGTCATGGCTGATATCGATCAACTCCTGGTGGATGACGCTCCTGATAATAACAGGGGCGATAACAACAACGATGATGAACCACAAAACATTGCAGGAGAATAACCATGACAAAGGTTATTCTCACCCAGGATGCCCGACAGGACATACTGGATATTATCGCCTACACCAGAGATCACTTTGGCAAACCCCGGGCAGTGAAATTACGACAGGCTTTTAACTCCGCCTTGCAAAGCTTCAGGGAACAGCCCTATAAAGGCGCCAGAGTTCCGGAACTGAACCGGTTCGGGAATACCGAATACCGGCAACTGTTAAGGAAGCCTTTGCGTATTATTTATCTGATCACTGAGGCCGCAACAGAAAATAACCAGGGCATCATCATTGCCATATTGCTTTGCGCCGATGGGCGGAGAAATTTCAGTACATTACTACAACAGAGGCTGTTCAGGCGTTAAAGTCCGTTCCGAGATTAAAAGTTTCCATCTACATGGTGTTGATGCCAAAGGTCATGTGGTTATCAAAAAGAAACTTAAGCGCAAAGCACTCTTGTCCTTTATTGCCAATCTGCCTCAATGCGCTATTGGCATTGAAGCCTGTGGAGGTTCACACTACTGGTGTCGTAAATTCACTGAACCCGTTTATGACGTTCGTATCATGGCTCCCCGGTTCGTAAAACCGTCCTCGCTACGGGGTCGCCTAGACGGGCGCTATTCTCGGACAGCCTCTTGGCGCTCCTCTCGTGTGTGCCAGAGCCTCAAAATATAAATGGTTGAGTTCTGGATTTCATAGCGCATCTCATACTGCCCTATCAGTATCTTTCTGACTTCTCTGGGGTCAAAAGCTTCAAGTCTTTCACCGAGCCTTGGATTTTCCAACAGGCTGGCAGGGCTGGATGTCAAAGACTGAACTGTTTTAGCTGCAGCCTGCTTATTTACAAGAGCTAAAAAATCATACAGCCGCGACAAATCAGAGAGGGCTTTACTCGTCCACTTAATTTCCATTAACGCGGCACCGGCAGGGGGTTTTCAGTTCCAAGACTTTCTGCCCACTCTTGCACGGCTTGATGATCGATCACAGCATTTGCGTCTACATCTGCCAGTGCTTCCCGGGTTAGTCTGTCCCGTTCCTCTTCTTGATCAATCCAGGCGGATAGAGCCTGTTTGATGATCCACCCTCGTGACCGCTCAAGTCTCAGAGCAAGCTGTTCCACTTTTTCGGCCAGAGGTAGTGGCACATGGGCAGTAAGTACCTTCGTGTCTTTTTGAGTCATAATAACCTCACTCTTGATCAGGTGTTAATAACTATGAAAAATAGTGATTAATTATGATTAAGTCAATAGCATTGTCAGGTTTGGGTATACCTCAGCTTTACGTCAGGTAAATAAGCAAAAACTGTCAGAATAGGCTTTCATTTCTAGTTTCTGGACACTTGTTCAGGCAGATCTATGACCTAAACCTGACAGCATCAGCCCTTAAAGTTTGAAAATAAAGACAACGGGCTCAACAAAACCTCCCAAGTGATGATCGTTGACACCCTGTAGAAGTACGGAGTTTTACGCTCATTCGATAAAAGCAGACAAAATCAGCATTTCGTTTTGCCTATAAGGAAAAAGGTTTCAGGTTCAATCCCAGTGCCTGCAAAACCACCAACCATGTTTTGAGGATCGGATTCCCTTGCTCACTGAAAGAACGGTAACAATACAGCCATTGGCAATGGATGAGCAGTCTAGTCTGTTTTTTGTATAAAACATTGTGTAGGAGTTGATGATATGCCTTCAAACCTCGCTTTAGATGATGACTCGATTGACCAGGTCCAGAAACTGGGCGGCTATAAAACCAAAAAGGCCGCCGTTAATGAAGCACTTGCCGAATTTATACGCCATCGTAAACAGCTGGAACTGCTGGATGATTTCGGAACCATTATGATTGGCCCGATACTGCAAGAAGTACTAACCGGCATTAAACACCATGGACTGGATTGAATAAACCAGCGACGATGTGGGCTGGGTCATGAAGCGCGGCGACGTCGTTACCGTCTCAATCAAGGGAGACTATGGCAAACCAGGGCCAGCCTTAATCATCCAATCCAACCTGTTTCCAGAATCAACCTGCACGCTATTGATACAAGTCAACCATCGGCAAATCCAGCCCAATACTGCCAAGGGTGATAACATCGTTTTCTACATAGGTAGCAACCACCTCAAAACGCCCCTTGCGCCACATCCGTTTTTCGATCACCGGATAATCCGGTTCGATGACCAGGTACTCACCATTGGTAGCCTTGAGGACATGCCCATACTCCGTTGATTTATAAACCCGGTCAGTAAGCTCCGTACTTTCAGAAAGGACTTCAACCAGCACAGTGGCAGACTCACACATATCGTCAAACCTGCGATTCTGCTCGCAGGACACCATAACATCCGGATACCGATAAGATTTCACAAAGGCGGATTCAACCCTCAGTTTCACATCCGATGCAAAGACATCACAGGGCTTACCCACCAAGTGATTGCCCAGCAAACGAGTGATATTCGCAATCATTCTTCCATGGCTAATCGTACCGCCCGCCATGGCCAGTACATAACCATCAATATACTCATGCCGTGTTTCGGGGGATGCTTTCTCATGGGCCAGGTAAGCCTCTGGTGAAACCAGAGCATGGCTGATTTTATGTGGCATGATGTAAACCGTCCTGTAAACCTGAGTAGCAAGTATATCTGTAATCCATCAAGTTCACCCCTTCCCTTGTTTTCGTTTTTCCTTGATGCGGTGGTTTGGTGGTCGCTTCCAGAAGCCGCCACCGGAGGGCCCTCCTCCATCTCAATTACAGTTACGAGCAGACCGACTCTGCTCTCGTGACACACCAGACCCGGACGAGCCCAATTAAGGCATCCGGTTCCTCACAGTTACTGGCTCACTAAATGGTGACCATGGTAGTACTGATGCTGGATTCTTGGCGGTGTCAGGGGGAAACGTTTCAGGAACTGGGAAAATTTCTCCCACGGAAAATTGCAAAGCCACCCCTCTGGGTTTTACCCCAGAAGTGTGTGAACCCAGGAAAATCAAATTTGATCGGAAGTCCACGACGCTTGCTTTCCTTTCGATATTGAACCCGAAAGTCAATTCTCTGCGTCTTTTCCGGATGCAGCGTTAAGCCATAGCCACCAAAGCGTTTAGGCAGTACACGCTCTACTTGACAACAGTCATCAAAGTTTGGATTCGCTTCCGGACTCCTGAGTGCTGCTTCATATTCGCTTCGCCGGGCTTGAAGCAAACCTGACGACCGGGTTCTTTCCAGCCATAGAACCAATGGCTATTTAACTCAGGTCAGCACTGGATCTCGCAGGTTCCTGAGAAATCCATCCTGTACCTTTGCCCCGGTCTCTGACTCCGGCCGGACTGATTCTGTCTCACCAAATCGACATTTCAGTGTTGCCCCCACCTCTTGAACAATGAAGCCTCCAACAAAGCGTCAATTTCGGAGTTCAATCCCGCGGCTTTAGTACCTGCTGTTTACGCTTCACAACCAGAGTTACCCCTGGCTATGCAAAACTCGCTTCCGGCTGATGGTTAATCTTTACCGGGTGGGAGTCGAACCCACTGGATTTCAACGAATAATTTCAGTTTATAAAACCTCCCACATTCTCAGGCTTCGCCTGTCGCGATCAAGGCCCTTTTCTCGTACATAGCCTGACAGTCAGAACCAATAAGGAAATCAATACCTGCAACCCATTCATCAACAGAGTCATTGAGTGAGGCCAAGGATCAAGCCCCTGGGTTTTCTTGCCAAATAACAAGAGCCAATTATACTTGTACCTTATCACGTACAAGTATATGGGCAATAAAATGAATGTGGTTTCCTACACAGAAATGAGAAAAAACCTCAAAGCGGTGCTGGACAGCGTTGTTAATGACTCGACCCACACAATCATTCACCGGCGTGACGCAGAAGATGCGGTAGTTATGTCGAAAGAAAGTTACGACAGCCTGATGGAAACGCTTTATCTGCTCTCGTCACCTGAAAATGCCCGTCGGTTGAAATCCGCCGCTGAACAATTCAAAGCCAATAAGGGCATCCAAAGGGATCTGCCTGAATTATGAGTACCCCGAAAAAAATCACGTTAAGCTGGGTAGAAGAAGCATGGGAAGACTTCCAATACTGGCTGGACAACGACAAACCAAAAGCCAGGAAGCTAAGAAAGCTCATTAAAGAATGTATGCGTAGCCCCTTTGAAGGCACAGGCAAACCTGAGCCCCTGAAAGATAACTTTTCAGGATTCTGGTCGCGCAGGATTGACCAGGAACATCGATTGGTATACGCCTACAGTAACGATAACCTGTTTATACTCCAGTGCCGCTTCCATTACTGAAACCCTGACGTTACAAACACAACCCCGGAGCCCCGGCACTGGCAACCCCGCGGCTGCCGAGCAAGCATCTTACTCACCGTGAAATAATGCAGGCCAAAATAATCGGCAATCGCCTTTTGGTCATATAGTTTTCAAACAACCTCTTAAAACAAAAAAAGCACAGTTATCAAGCAGCCCAGTCAATCAGACCAACAACCTGTCCCTGTTCGTCTGTTGCTACAAGACATTTTACATGAGCTTCTCGCATTATGACTTCTGCATCCACTAACTTAATATCCTGAGAAACAGACACCGGGTTAACACTCATAATATCAGCTGCCAACATTCCCTGAATAGAACTGTGGTCTACCAGCACCCTGCGCAGATCACCATCAGTAATAACGCCAATCAGCTGGCCATTATCATCCTGCACAAGAGCCAGACCGGTACGAGCCTCTGTCATGGTAAAAACAACATCGGTAATCGCAGCAGCGCGATGTACAAACGGCAGCTTATCTTTCTGCATAACATCCCTGACACAGGTCAGAAGACGACGCCCCAGACTTCCTCCCGGGTGGAAACGGGCAAACTCATGGGGTTGGAAGTTACGTGCCTTGATCAGCGCAACCGCCAGCGCATCTCCAATAGCAAGCGCCACCGTTGTAGATGTTGTTGGTGCCAGGTTATTTGGGCACACCTCTTCAACCACGGAACCATCCAAAACCACATCCGCATTTTTTGCCAGAGTTGAATCCAGAGCTCCAGTAATAGCAATAATTTTAGTGCCAAAACTCTTCAGTGATGGAATCAGTTTAAGGACCTCATCGGTTTCGCCACTGTAAGAGATCAATACAACCACATCCGCTTTTTCATCAAAGCGGATCATACCCAAGTCACCGTGAAAGGCTTCACCAGGATGCATAAAAAAGCTAATTGTACCGGTAGAAGCCAGAGTTGCAGCAATCTTGCGGCCAACCAGACCAGACTTACCCATACCACAAATCACAACACGGCCCTTACAATTGAGCATCAACGCAACTGCAGACTCAAAAGACTCATCAACCCGTTCACTCAAAGAAATCAGAGCTTGCCCTTGCTCACGCAGAGCACTGGCAATCACCTGGCGCATTTCAAAAGACATATTCCCCCCAAAAAATCGGTAAACGATATAGCGTTATTTTTGTAAAATATTTCTGACTCGTTCGAGGTCAGGTTCAGTATTACGGAAAGATTACTTAATATGTTCACAGCAATATGTCTGACACCCGCCAGTATTTCAGACTCTCCTTGACTTCCTTCAAGAATCAATACTCCAGCTTCTTTGACCCCGGTATCTTTGACAAGCCTGGGCTTTGGTTTCATCTACTCAAATAAATGCTAACCTTTGAATGTGTGTACAAATGTAAATACTGGCATCACCATGCAATGCGAGTGGGATGAAAGCAAGAATCAGGCAAATATTGCAAACACGGCATCGCCTTTGAGGACGCTGTCGATATATTCAATCACCCAATACTATGAAGAAAACATCCGGTACTGACTGGGAGCGCCTCAATACCATGAGTGATGAGGACATAGACTCTTCTGATATACCTGAACTGGACGATGAATTTTTCCAACAGGCCGAGTTGCACCTGCCGGTGAAAAAACCAGTGACTATCCGACTGGATGCCGACGTTCTGGAATGGTTCAAGGGTCAGGGGCAGGGATATCAGACCCGCATAAACAATTTGCTGAGAAAATATATGGAAACTCACCAGACCCGTTGAATCACCGTGCAAGCATCTTACTCATCGTGAAATAATGCAGGCCAAAATAATCGGTAATCGCCTTTTGAGTATTAATCAAAATACAAAAGAAAACCAAATGCCTAAGTTAACCACGAAAAGACAAGTGACGATCCCCCAGGCCATCTGTGAAAAACTGGGTCTTGAGCCGGGAGATAGAATTCAGGTATTTGAACGGGATGGTGTTGCCCACCTTGTCAAAATGACCGATCAGCCTCTGGTCGGCACCTTGAGCAATTGTCATAATGCAGTACCTGATATGGATAGGGCGCACCTCAAATCAGCCATCAGAAAAAAGGCAGCAAAAAAACTCCGGTGGCAAGAGTGATCGCTGTCGATAACAACGTTCTGTCGCGCTACCTGTTACACCCTTCTGATGACCGAAACCCGCAATGGCAAAGTCTGAAAGCGATTGACATTATCAATTCAGCAGACAGTGTTTTCATATCAGACATTGTGCTGTCTGAGGTAAAATGGGTGATGGATACCGTGTTTGAACTTGATAAAAAACAAATACACCAAACTCTTTTCCAGCTGACCAGTCAACAGCAATTCCGATTTGAAGACTGGAATGCCCTGCACTGTGCCCTAATAGATTATCAGACCTATCCCAAAGTTGATTTTTCTGACTGCCTGATTGCAAGACAAGCAGCCAGTAAAAACGCAGATACCTTATACACCTTTGAAAGTTCGAGAAAACTCTGCACCTTGCATTTCTTTTCTCAACTTCTCCGCCTTTTTATACATATCCCGACAGTCAGAACCAATCAGGAACTCAATACCTGCTACCCATTCATCAACGGAGTCACCCAATACCAAGCCTGCACCAGCATGCTCAATGTCATCCGAACAGGAAAAGCGGCGTGAATAAATACCGACGGCTTTCTGACGACAGATGTCAAGAAACTTGGTATGGGAGCGGGCCAGATTAAAGGGTGTATCAGCCAGAGGAGCGAGACCTATATCCATGGTTCTGGAAGAGGTCAGTGCCAGATAATCAGGCCACTTCAGCGGATGAAGAACAGTCACACGAGGAATACCCCGGCACGCCTTGTAAAGCGCATGGTCACCGATAAATTCAAACCAGGTGCCTTGATTCCGGAGTTGAATCTGCCGGGTTACTTCCAGCACAAACTCCCAGTCTTTCTGGTGGGAGCTGGTGCCGTGGTAAAAGCAGCGGGTTATCTGTTGGGAGGATTCAAAAACAGGCTCAACAGGAGACAAGATTGCGCTACTGGCCAGGTTATATTTTTTGGCCAGACAGGGTGTTGAAACCAAAATCTTGCTACAAAGATTTTCAAGAAGAGGCGTTGCTCGTTTATACCAGCCAGTCATGCGTTTCCGGTAGCGGGCTGGCAAAGTCGCGTCCAATCCCGCAGCTGGAATATCGTCATCTATAAACCATATTACGTCAGATAACGTACACTTAAAGGCATCAAGCTTCTTTAGTACTTCTACAGGCACATCACGAACAAGAATAAGAGTACAACCTTCCGATATATGCTTTTTTAATTCATATAAAGCGTCACTGGAACAGGCATCTATCTCTGTGTAACCAGCACCTTTGGCCTTGCGACTTCTAAAATAGAACTCAACAGTAGCTGACTGCAGGTTACCAAGGATCACAATCTTCCCGGTTGCCTTTTTATCATAACGTGCAGAAGGGCTGACTAGCTCTTTTGTTTTGGTTGAAAATCTGAACATCACTCAAAGTGAGCCATATACCTTCTCAGAACTGACTCCTGATCACTATCTGGCAACATAGCTAAAGTACAGTAAAATTCAGTGAAAAATCTTCCCTTCGCTGGGTCAGATTGGGATGATAATAAGGATCAGAAGCCAGTTTGCCAGCCCACTTGTTTTTCATGAACTGATACTCTTGCTCAAAACGAGCCTTCTTCTCGGGTGTGTCATCCTGCCCACGGCTGACCGACTCATGATGGTATAGCTCAGCAAACGATGTCCATAAATTTCTGTAGCCAGCCTGCCTGACTTTCAGGCAAAAATCCACATCATTAAATGCAACCAGCAGGTTCTCAGCATCCAGCCCACCAACTTCCCGGTAGATCGCTTTTTTCACCAACAGAGCTGCCGCCGTTACCGCCGACAGGTTTTGAACACAGTTCAATCGATTCTGAAAACCCGCATCGCCACGTCTGAAATGCTTATGAGAATGTCCGGCCACACCGCCCAAACCACTGATAACACCGGCATGTTGAATCGTATCGTTAGCGTAATAGAGCATCGCACCCACACAACCGATGTCTGGACGCATGGCCTGGGATACCATTTCTCTTAGCCAATCGGGATTAATGATTTCCACATCATTATTAATCAGCCCAACAACGTCCCCGCTGGCTTTTTCCACCGCAAAGTTATTGATTGCCGAGTAGTTAAATACATCGTCATAGCGGTAAACAGACACCTGCTTATGTCGGGAAATATCATCCAGGTAGGCCAGCGTTTGCGCACAGTCAGACTGATTATCAATAATCAGAATTTCAAAATTCCGGTAACTGGTTTTTGCCAGAATGCTATCCACACATTGCTTCAGAATCTCATAGCCATTGCGTGTAGGAATAATCAAGCTAACCAGAGGCTCAATGGGTAAAGGCCAGATAACACGATAACTCCGCTTGTTTTCCAGATAGACAACCTCGGCATTCACATTCTTAACCGTAGCCAGGTAATCTTTGCGGACTTTAATAGCCGTATTCCCACTGTGTTTTTGCTCACCGCCTTGTCTGTTACTTGAATAGCGATGACTGACCATTTCTGGAACTCTTTTCACCTGCTGATCGTTTGCCAGTGCGCAGACTCGCAATACCACATCATAGACTTCATAGCCTGTAATACCTGAGCGGAAGCCTCCTATGCCATTCAATGCCTGCCGATGGATAGCAATACAATCGGAGATATAATCCTGAGCGAGCAACAAATCGGGATTCCAGCCTGACTTGAAATCGGGAGTATGGCGCATGCCTTTGTGATCAATCCGATCCTGATCACCATAAACAATAATGGGTAGCAACCCGGATGCGTTAGAAGAAATAGCTTCAGCAAAAGAGAGTAACGCCAACGCGGATAACGCCAAAGCTGGATCAGGCACCACAAGATACTCACCAGAAGCCCGCTGGCAGGCGCTATTCAGATCCTCGCCATTATCAGCCGTTTTGGTCAGTACCTGACATTTAATACCGTACTGTTCAAATTGACTGGCAATGGCCAAAGCCGAAGGCTGATTACCCCCATAAGCGATAATCATCACCTCAAAGTGTCGGTATACTTGAGCAAACAGCGATTCAACAAGTGCTGGGACAACCCGCTCATCACCAGCAATCTGTATGATGATTGAGAACCGAACGTTACTTTTCAACTGCGCAAGTCTGCGCTCAATAGCAATGGGATGAAAACGGGATTCATCATACCACTGCAACCATTCACTATAATTTGTATCCGACGAACTATGGCGAAAACATAAGCTATACCGTTTAACCAATTCATCCCTGGTTAAATAAGAAAAATCTCCCGGAAAGAAGCTGCTTACCTTCTTCAACATCAACTGGCGGGCAAAGCCTGGCGTCAGTTTGGAAAAACTGAGCGCCTCTACATTAAACAGGGCGATCTCTTCCGTCGGATCAAAGCGCAACCCTTTCACTGGCTTAGGGAAATAACAAACCCGCTTAACCGCTTTGCCTTTATGCAGGGGCAGGTAGACTGCCGATTCTTCCCCCATGCCCTCGCCATCATTGATATAAAGCTTGCCATGAAACTGTGGCAAGTTACCCTTTACGCTGACGGTGAGCATATACCAGCCATGCAGGACAGCGCCGGAATGTTTCAGCATAAACGCCGGATCTTTGCCGGTTGCCTCCCATCGATACTCACCACTGGCTGGTTTCACATCTGAATACGGAACCAGGGAAAACTCCGGCTGCCGATCCAGCCAGCGGCCAAGAGCGCCTGTTCTGGCAATGAACTTACCTGCCGCGCCTTGCATGACCGACAATTCTTTTTTGTATTGCAACAGATTTAATTGATAACGAATCTGCTGTATTTCCCCGGCAAGTGGCTCCTGAAAGCGCTCCATAATATGGCTGGTCTCATGATTCATATCATGGGCTTTAAAAAAACCGTCTTTGCGCAGCTCACTAACCGAAGCCCGCCCTCTTTTCTGTTTACGCTGCTTGAACTCCTCGAACGACTTGACAACATAGTGGTTGATCCTCAGCGGCGACCAGTCCACCGTTGTACTGCAGCCATGTTCGTTGTGCTCGGAAAAAGCAAACGGCTCCCCATTTGACTTAATGTAACGCCCTTTTTTCAGTGCCGCTTTATGGGGATTAAGCATCTGTGCACAGAATTCAGGCTTTACTATGGTTTTGATATGCCTGTTCACCCCGGTGACCTGCCGTGCACGCTGGGTAAATCGCCGGGAAACCGGCTCATCCCGAAACTCGCTCTTACCGGATGAACCATAAATCGCCCAGTTAACAGCGATAGCCCCAACACAATCATCCGCCATAAACGGCGCAAGATACTCCCGTACACTGGTACCCTGTGCCGGAACGACAAATTCATCAGCATCAATAAATGCCAGCAAATCCACCCTGCCTTTTACAAGGTTGAGCATCTCATTATAAGCAGGAACCTGGGGGCCTTTATTATCACGGGTCGGGTACTCGATACGCTGAATCAGACCCACCTCATCCAATGCTTTCAGCAGCTCGGTGGAACCATCATCGCTGATATTGTCGGCAATAATGAACTGATCAAACCCTACCAACCGGTGATAAGCCAGCCATTCAATGATGTAGGGGTGCTCATTCTTAAAAATGGCTGCGATGGAGAGTTTCATGGCAAAAAAAGTTACAGGTTAAAAAAAGGTTTAAGCGTTTAAGTGTTTAAGCGTTAAAACGTTAAGGGTGAAATTTGGGTGCTTTTTTAAATCCTTAAACGCTTTAAGTAGGTCATGTTTCAAACAGGTTGAAACGCTGTTTTAAACCTTTAAACGCTTAAACCCTTCTACAAAATCACATGATGATTTTAATCGGAACCAAACAGATCGCGGGTATAGACCTTATCCAGCACATCTGACAGTTCATCTACCAACCGGTTGGAGACAATCACATCGGCGGTCTGTTTGAATTTGTTCAGGTCGGTAATTACCCGTGAGTTAAAGAACTCCGCTTCATCCAGCACCGGCTCATAGACCACCACTTCAATACCTTTAGCCTTGATGCGTTTCATAATGCCCTGGATAGAAGAAGCCCGGAAGTTATCGGAACCGGCCTTCATAATCAGGCGATAAATACCCACCACCTGGGGTTTGCGCCTAAGGATGGACTCGGCAACAAAATCCTTGCGGGTAGTGTTGGCATCCACAATGGCACCAATAATATTGTTGGGCACATCCTGATAGTTGGCCAACAGCTGCCGGGTATCCTTCGGCAGGCAATAACCGCCGTAACCGAAGGAGGGGTTATTGTAGTGGCCACCGATCCGGGGATCGTAACCCACCCCTTCAATAATCTGGCGGGCATCCAGGCCATGCACCTCGGCGTAAGTATCCAGCTCATTAAAATACGCCACCCGCATCGCCAGGTAGGTGTTGGAAAACAGCTTGATGGCTTCCGCTTCGGTGGAGTCGGTGAAGAGTACCGGGATATCGCTCTTCCCGGCGCCTTCTACCAATAGCTGGGCAAAACATTCTGCCCGCTCCGACTGCTCACCCACAATGATCCGGGATGGGTGTAAATTGTCGTGCAAAGCCTTGCCTTCCCGCAGAAACTCCGGTGAAAACATAATATTGTCACAACCCAGCTCCTCTTTAACCCGCTGGGTATAGCCAACGGGAACGGTGGATTTGATCACCATCACCGCATGGGGATTAATCGCCATTACCTGATTAATCACCGCTTCAACAGAGGTGGTATTAAAGTAGTTGGTTTTCGGGTCATAATCCGTTGGCGTGGCAATAATCACAAACTCTACATCGGCATAGGCCAGCTGCGGATCGGTGGTCGCCCTCAAGTTCAGCTCCCGGTGGGCCAGAAACTCTTCAATTTCCGCATCCACAATAGGCGACATGCGGTGATTAATCATAGCCACCTTTTGGGGGACAATATCAACAGCCATCACCTGATGGTGCTGAGCTAACAGAACCGCGTTGGACAGGCCAACATAGCCTGTACCTGCAATTGCAATTTTCATAGGAAACTTTTTACCAAATGGAAAAACAAGAAAAAAACGGTTTGGTTGGAATTACGCTCAACCAAGCCATTGGTCGTAAATGGTTTTCAGGGTTTCAGCAAAACGGGTAAAACCAAAATGACTCACCACCTTTTTTCTGCCAGCTTTACCCATTGCCAGCAGCAGCTCAGGATCTTCAGCCAGAATGGCTACCCGCCGGAGCAGACCTTCAATATCCCCCAGATGCACCAGAAAACCATTGACGCCATTATCAATCAGCTCCGGCAGAGCCCCCCACCGATAGCCAATCACCGGACGGCCCGAAGCCATAGCTTCAGCAATGGTTCGGCCAAAGGATTCCTGAAAAGACGATAAATTCAGAATCACGTCGGCCTGGTTCAGGGCCTGCTGTGGCGTTTGTGAGTAGCCAGCAATCACCAGGTTAGCGGGTAAAGTCGCACAGGCTCGCAAAGCCTCAATATGTTCATTATCAGGCCCGATCAAAATAAACCGGGCATTGGCAATATGACCTTCGGCACGCCGGGCCAGAGTAACAAAATCATCCAGCCCTTTTTTGGGAATATTGCTGCTGACCAGAGCAAAGCGTACTTCAGCTTTTGGTCCCGGAGGGGCATTAAAAGCAGAAGCGTCAACGGTGTTATAAAGCAGAGAACATCGTTCCGGCTGATTGATATAACGCTGGGTACATTGTGAATTAACAATAAAGCCATCGGCCCAGTTCAGGATATTGCTGCGAATCTGGTCAGGTTCAGCCCCCAGTCCTTCACACAGGGCCGGATCGAAACCCGGCAACTCCCGCACATGAACCAGGCCGGGCACCTGTTTATTGCGAGCCGCCAGCAGGGGTTCCCTCAGCACCAGCGTATTGACATGGACAAGATCAACACCATAGGCATCAAGAATGGCCTCAAAATCACGGCTAGCCCGTTCATTGACCGCTCGCTTGCCATGCCACCATAAATAAGGGAAAACAATGGCGGTCGATGCATACTCCAGCAATGCGTCCAGATACTCCCGGCTACCCTGTTCCGGCAGGGTAATAACCAATTGGTAACCCGCCTGGTCTACCGCCCTGGCCATATCCAGGAAACTGCGCTCGCCGCCAAACAGGGTGATACCCGAAGCGTGGGCGCAAAGCAAAATGGTTTTTGCTTCGTTGTCCACCGCTTGCCTGCCGGGGTATACCGGATAATGGTGCAGACCAAAATACTGGCCGGGCCGGTTTATCAGGGCGGGCACCGGAAAAGGCCGTTGCTGTGGATTAAACGACAAATACAAGCCATCAGAACCCTGCTGCCGGTGCCACAGATGGGCCGCATCCATATAATCCTTCCGGACACCGCCAAACTGCGTACGCAGATGGGTCTCCGAGGCCATGGTCAGGCTACCGGGTTCCATTCGGCCAAAAGCCAGGGGGATACCGGGCTTGACTTCAATAATGGACTGCTGCCCATAGGCGGCAATAATCCGATAATAGTACTCCGTATCCGCATTCACCGAGACCCGGTCCCAATAACCCAGCTGATCAAACACCGAACGGCGAAACATCAAAGACGAAACATTCCGGTATATCCAGCTGGCCTCCTGCCGCCAGGTGCCAAACACCAGCTGGCTTGAACAACGGGCCCAGTGGGAAGCGGATGCCATGTGCTGAGGGCTGACCAGCAGCGCCTTAACCTGAAGCTCAATCTTCTGGCAATGGGACCAGTCATCCGCATCGTGGGTGGTAATAAACTCTCCTTTAGCAGCGGCAAGGCCGGTATTTCTGGCAGCATAGGCACCTTGGTTGGTATGGTTAGCCAGTACCCGGATTCGGGAATCCTGCTCTGCCCATTGCCGGGCTATCTGGAGGGACTTATCAGTGCTGCAATCATCCACCACAAGGATTTCGAGTGCCCGCCAGGATTGTTCGGTTAGGGAATGCAGTGCGGTACCCAGTGTCGATTCTCCATTAAAAACAGGGATGATGATCGACACCAGAGGATGGTCAGCCATGTTGCAAGTGAACCGGGATTTACTGACCAGATTATCCAGGCCGAACGGGTGGCCAAGATTCTTATAGTCTGGTAGTACCAAACCATAACGTTTATAGAGTTCAACAAGCGCTATTAAACCATCGCCGTCAGATTGGGAAAAAAACTGCTTTAAGTTGCAGGCCATCAAGTGCCCATCGGGGCAAATACCAAAATGCTGGTTAGCGCAGCACAGAGTTTGCTCAGCACCGGCCTGATCACCATTGTGCACTAATACCGAAAAGACCAGTAAGGTAACCCCGATATGACTTGGTACGCCTTTTACACGAATTTCTGGCAGAAGATTATGGATATAAGATAAAGCCTTGGGCCATTCACCGGTGCTGGCATGCCAGCGAGCCAAAGCCCAATTGGCATAACCCCTATTACAAGCATTTAAATCAGTTACCAGCTTTTCCAGAACTGTTGATTGCCCCTTTTCATAAGCGGTGGTTTGCCATAAGACTTGTTCCCAAAAGATGGCTGCTACTGGTTTTAAGTTCAAACAACACAACCTTGAATGATCGATAAATTTAACACTGCAATGACGATAGTTTTAGAAACATTGCCAATAATTTATGGAGTGATTTTAGTATCCTTAAAATCGAGATATTCTTGGGGAACACCGCAGAAAATAACCTGATTGTCATCAATTAAGTCATACCCAATGGAATCACCTCGAGAAATCAAAAGGTTATACAGTGGGGCGACATACAACTCTGCTTTTTCCCACTCCGACTGTGGGCGACTGGCGTATTCAATAAAACTATTTTTGAATACCTGCATATCAGAAAAATAATACAGACCCGTGCAGCAAAGGTTAGAAACAGGGTTCTTTTCCGTTGTCAGCGCCACTCGGCTATGATCATTTTTATCGAGTTTAATAAACGACCAGTTATCCCCACTGCCTTCAAACACTTCAAGATAACCATCCAGCTTTCCAATAGTCGCTGGGTATTCAAATCCTGGCCGGAAAGTATCAATGTTAAAAATAGTGATGGGCTCATGACCCCTTAACGTTTCAAGCGCCAGATAAACCGTTTCAGCTTGCCCCCGGGTTTCACTATCAAGCACAAATATTCGGTAAGACTTAATCCCCATATTGGTCACTTCCCGGGTGACAAAGTCATAGGTTCCATAAACATCACGGATAATAAAAAGGAACTCTTCAGTGGCAAAGTACCGCTGAAAACTCTCAACCGAGTGACGAAACAGGCTTTTACCATGAGCTTCCAGCATGTACTTAGGCTGGGTATACCCAGCTTTGAAAAAGCGTGAACTCAAGCCCGCCATTGGTATGACAATCATGCAACTTCCTCAAACCGTACCACATCACTTTCTACCAGCATTCTGTAAAGCCTGAGCGCATTGGCAAGCATAGCCACCTGGCCCTCAACCCTGTCTGCATGAAGAGGTAACATTGAAAGGAAAAGGTGAACAGTAATGGCCAGTGTCACCTTTTCCCTCTCTGGGCAACGGGCAAAGAAACATTTTCTAAAAGTTTCCTGCACCACCGACAGGCGTTCCATATCTGGAAATTCTAAATCAAAAGAACCCGTTTCAAGGTTACCGGTCAGCGTAAACCGGTGAGCAATAATCAAGTCATAAAGGCCAATTACGGAGTGATAGAGCTTGGCGATATCGTAGCGGGTATCCCCATAAATGGATAAATTACCCTCATTATCAATGCCCCTTGGATCAATGAGTTTAATTGACTGAACCCGGGCATCATAAAGGATATTGCTGAAACAGAAATCACCGTGGGAGATACCCTCATCAGTTGTCGATGCGGAAGGAATCAGTTTTGCCGTTTCATAAGCAATATCCAGCAAAGGCGGCAACTCAACCCCATTAAAGGTAACCGGTTTGGAAATATCAAAAGACCGTTGTGTAGCAAATTCATCCAGCCTTGCCAATGTTTTGGGCAGATAAAGACTGTTCAGTTTATCCGGTGATGTCGCAACATCAGGTCTGTGGCTTGCCAGAGCCTCATTGACTTGCTTACAGGCATCAAAAATCTGATACCAGACATTCCCCGGTAGATTGCCATAAACAAACATATCGTTCAGTGGCAGTAAGTAGAGGTATTCCAGAGAATAGCTGGCAATCTCTGCTTCGGTATTGTCGCTGACCAGGTGTGGCGTATAGATTCTCAGATTTTCCGGCAAGCTGCGAAACCAGTTGACCTCAGCCAGCATTTTAATGCTCTTATGACTCGCCTTAGACACCACTCGCGGTGTAATGGACATCTCATTAAATGCACGCTGGGTGGTAATCAGCGTTCGGGAGCGGAAAAAGGTATTGATATGACCAAAATCAAACCATTCACAGCTCTCAATACCTTTTAACGGGCACATATGGCTGTAGTACTGCAGGCCAGCAATAAAATCACCGCTGTTTTTTACAATGCCCTGAATAAATCTTTGTGGCTGACTGAATGAGAAATAGCCTGATAAAATCCACTCATCATCCCCTGCCCAGGCATCTTCAATGGCGCCATTAACCAGATTCCCCCGGGAAACCGTGGCCCGGTGATAATAGCCCTGATTCTGGGCAATAGACACCGAATCCAACAGACTAAAATCCATACCACGAATCAGTGTATCGCCGTGCAGGATTTGCAAGTTATCATAACGTTTGCCAGTACTGTTCCAGCAATACAGAACCGATTCGCCAAGGGTCAAACCTTCAGGCACGGGCAAAATACTCACACCGTATTGTTCGAGCAATACCCGTTCATGACGTTCAAGTGGGTAGCCTTCCGGAATGGAAAGGTAGATATCCGAAGATACCTGCGCCAATTGTTCCAGCTGATAAATAAACAGCCGTTGATTCCCGACCGGTAAGAAAGCAGGGGGGAGCTGCCCAATCTCAGAAACAAGATCCTGAGAAACATAAGCCCCTGATGTAATTAAAAACATATTACTGCTGGTTCCTGAATTCGACTTCCTTTTCCAGAAGTTCGTTAATTTCATCTAACGACATACGGGAAAATTCGCTAGGTCTGATAGCGCGATCATCGATATAAAAACCTTCATGGCCACACCAGGGTTTGCCGACAATAATTTCATCGTACGGCACTTGGTGTTTATCAAGCCATTCTATGATGGTTGGTAATGTGTGGATGTTTATTTTTCCTACATTGCCTTCATATGTACGCATATTACGTGCAGTGTGAATGGTAATAACAAAACCTATTCTCTTGTACTCGTGGAGCTGTTTTACAAGGTCATAATTTGGTTTTACTTTAAGATAGTTTTTAGTGTTAGCTGTGGTTATTGTGCCATCAAGATCAACAATAATTCTTTTCAAGATATAACCCAATCAAAATTCAAAAAAAAATCAAACTAATGACTCTCTGGATACAGGAATGTCATTCTCGTAACGAACGAGGTATTTAGGTTGTTCTATTTCTGGCTGGAGGATTTTCGGCAAATATAAGTCATGTTTAAGCATGTTTTTAACTATTTCTTTTTTAACATAACTAACACCGCCATCTATATTGTAATTTCTTTCCTGACCAAGCCATTCCCAAAAATCTTTAATTCTATTTTTGTTTTTTGCAACCCAAACTTGATATTCAGACAAAAACCTTCTGTAAAGCAGATATGAATCAGGTTTAACTCCATATATATGAATAAAATACATGGGATCTTTTTCTGGGTTATTTAGATAAAACAACTTGGCCTTTTCTCCATTCTTCCTTTTTAGAATCCCAACATCTCCATACTTTTCTGTTACACCATAAGACATACAGTCTTTTCTTCCTACAAAAGAATCACCGTTCAACCCTAATCTTGCTCTTGATTTGTCATAGTGATACAAATCACCTGAAATATTCAGGCTATGAAGAAGAAATATGTCATAATCGTTTTTTTTGCTTTCGACAACTTTTAGTAATTTTGAGAATGGTGCCTGCTTTTCATTTTCAACATCCATCTCACCAAAAGCACAAAAATCACCATCCCACTTTATAACCCAATCATTTTTAGCCTTACCTAAAGCAAAATTCCTTACATCCCCCAGCTGCATTGGTTCTTCAAGCGCATACAGTTTAACTTTATTCTCTAAATCCTCACTCCTAATGAATTGATTAACTATATCTACTGTACTATCGGATGAGCAATTATCGACCACAATAATTTCGTCTGTATATCCATATATGCTCTTTAATGAATAATAAACATAAAGCTCTTCATTAAAACAATTTACAACTGCACTAAACTTCATAAATCTGAACTCCAATCAGAACACTTTTCTAATGTTTTAAAAAGACATACACACATATTTAGAATAACTTTTAGCCTAAAGCATTATTAATGAAGTAAGGTATTTGGTTTGATTTTTTTTATTTGCCTACAATTGTCAAATAATGAAAATGACAATGTTCGATTACGAGTACCTGACTACTTAAAAAACGTTCAGACAGCTTTTAAAACTACTTTTTTAAAAGTATATTTTCGACAAGAATCTAAATCCGTTTCAGCTATATAAGCCCAATCAATCAAATGTTGCCGAGTCAATGCTTTTGCCACAACTCCAAAATGGTTTGTTTTTTGCGTTCCTAGTTGCCTTATTGAAGTGTTTTCTCCATGTATAACGCGATTGTAGCAAACCTTATTTACATGTTTAAAAGGCCCAACCTCACTCAACTTCAAAAACATATCATAATCAACGGCATTAGTAATTTCTTCATCAAAACCGTCAGTAAGATTCCACGCTCTTGCCGTAAACATCCTGAAATGATGGGCAATCATTGCGGTCGTTAGTTTCTCACGGGAAAATTCAGGCCAATTATACCCTTTGCTGATCAGGTTACCTTGCGGATCAACATTATTATTGGTGGTGTACACACAAGCTAACGAATGATCTTTCAGGAACTCTTTAAGGCAAAGCTCCACCGCATCCGGATTCAAATAATCATCAGAATCCAGCTGGCCAATATAATAACCGCGGCACAATTTCACCGCGCCGTTAGAGGCTGCACCAATACCCCCATTGGTTTGAGTGGTGTAACGTACCCTTGGGTTATGCTCATATCGTTGTTTAATGATCTGTAATGTATTATCGGTAGAGCCATCATCACAGATACAGACTTCGAGATCGGTCACTGTCTGATTCAAGGCGCTTTCTACGCAACGGACAATGGAGTTCTCGCAGTTGTAGGCGGGAATATAGATTGACACCAATGGCACAGGGTTTAGCTCTGCTACTTCCAAAGGCTGTAGTTTGCGGTAGAAGTAAGGAACCTTTCCGGAGCGCAGTTTTTCCGTAATGGCTTTTCCTGCTGCCCGGTCTGTCTCGTTTTCTTTCCCCGGTGGCTCCTGATGGTAGGCCATAGCCCCCATGGCTGATTGGAAGAAGCAGCCTGCACGGTAGAGTCGGTAACCAAACTCACCATCTTCGCCCCCCCAGGCTTCAAAGGCTTCATCAAACCAACCGGCTTTTTCCAGCCATTTTTTGGAAAAGGCCACATTTCCGCCACTGAAAAAACGGAAAGGCGCATTACTCAACCGCAGGTTATCGGTTTCTTCAAAGGTTGACAGTCGCCAATCTACGGTAATCTCCCCTTTCTTGGGACCTCCGGCAATACTGTTATTGGTTTCTACTTCAGGCAGCTTGCTCAGAAAGTCTTTGTCATTCAAGCAGTGTTTAATATTCAGTGTACTGGTATCGACATATTTTCTTGGCCCAACTACAGCGACTTCATTCGATTCCAGCAAAATATCAACATTGGTTTGTACCCAGCTCGGTGATGGTGCCATATCGCAATCAATGATGGAGACAAACTCATAAGCAGCTGTACGAATCCCAAGGTTTCGTACAGCACTTAACCGGTAACCGGTATCTTTTTGCCGTACATATTTAATTTCCAGCAAGGGTTCAAATTGCCGGATGACTTGAGTGATATCCTCCTGGCTGCCATCATCTGCCACGATAATTTCAAATGGGTAATCTGTTTTTTGGTGGGTCAGTGCAGCCAGGGTGACGCTGAGTATATGGGAGCGGTTAAAAGTTGGGATAACCACACTCAAACCAATCTTTTCTGGCGCTGGGGTTTTTCGGTACTGTTTTGCCCATCGATAATCATTGGTTGATTCGGGTAATGGACGAAGTTTAAGGTCTTCTGGCCAGTCTTCAGGAATGGTTCTTACTGGCTTAACTTCTGCATCTGCCGATTTATGGCTTTGCGCTTTTTTGATCTGTTCAATGGCTGCATTATATTCTGAAGTATGCTTGTAGCCTGCTTCATTCCAGAGCATTACCTGAGTAATGGGGTCCAATTTTGCAGAGTGACTTTCAAAATAGTCTGTACTTGTACTATTAACAGCCGGTAGCGTATTAAGCACGAAAACAGCTCGCCCTTCTGTTTGCCCTGTTCGGATATAATGAACAAGCGGGTTAAGTCGAGCTTTCATCACGTCCTGATGAAACTCAAGGTATTTGTTGGTATTAAATTTTGCCGATGGATTTCTTCCCATACGCCAACCCAGGTTGGCATAGTGGGTAGCCGGGCATAGATTGGCTTTTTTTACATCGGGGTACTGTTCAAGGTACCACTCGGCATCAAAGTAATCGGAACTTTGAATATCCCTTAAAATTGACTCAGGCATAACGTTTTAAATAACAGGTTCAAGGAAAATAAAAGTTAAGTAGTTAATCAGGCTTTTTCGATAAATCGGCCTTCATTGCGGCCAAACTGGATGTAATGGAGCAATGGGTTTATCCCTGCTTCTTTAACATCCTGATAGGCATCAAGGTACCAACTGCTATTAAAATCTGGTGAAGGATTATGGCCCTTGTTAGCGCCAAGTATCAGATAGTGAGCAATAGCTCCCGCTTTATATTTTGCCGCTGCCGGATAGGTTTTGGTGTACCACTGGATATCGAACAATCCGGACTGCTCAATCAGTACGATCTTTTCTTTCAATTTTGCTTTGGCAGCCTGTCTTTTTCCCAGTACGTTAAAGTTTAGTGCCAGCCGTTTTTTGTGACTCGCTTTTGCCTCCGATTTTTCTTCAGTGCCGGTAACCGGTTGCCGTTTGATTTGCTGCTCTTTCTCTTCCAGCATGGAAGTCAATATAGCCAGCTCATCAAAACGCTGTTGCAGAGATTGCTCCAGTCGGCGGTGTTCTTGCTTCAGTTCCTCAATGGTCAAAGCGGCCTGTTTCTGATCCGCTTCTAACAACTGGTTATTCTGCTCCAGCCGTTTAATTAACTTATCCTGTTCTGCCAGTTTCTGGTTTGCGCCGGTCAACTCTACCGCTGCCTTTTGATTATTATCCTGTTCGTTTTTTAATTGGTCAGTGAGTTTTTTGATTTCCGCTAATCGGGTTTCCTTGGCCGCTGTCAGGGACTGTTCCAGCGCCTGTTGCAGTTTTGTCTGCTCAACACTGGCTCTCTGTAACTCGGTTTCTGTCTGGTTGAGCAGTGTGGTCAGTTTAGCCAGTTCATCAAAACGCAGCTCCACACTGTTCTGCAACTTATGGTTCTGCTGTTGCGCGGCTTCCCGCTCTTGACAGGCTTGCTGGTATTGGCTGGCAACGGCTGCCTTTTCTTGCTCATGGCTCGCCAGCTCTTCTCTGGTTTGGGAAAGTTCCAGCTCCAGCGCCTTGAGCTGTTTCTTACCGTTAACACTGAACCAGGATTCCCGACAGGCCAGGCCAAGACGGGAATAAACATCCTGCATAATGCGGGCACCGGTGCGGTTAGTGCCGAGGCTCATTAATGACTGGATTTTTACACTTTGCTGCTTACCGGCGGCCACCACCAGCAGTCCATTACCATGAACAAACTCAAAGGTGCTGTAGTTTTTTTTCAGCCAGCGACACAATGGCTTGATCTCTTTTTTCTGGCTGCCATGTACTAGGACAATGGCAGAGTCTGACAGTTTTTTCTCCCACCACTGTTCGCCACTTTTGCCCGATTTTTGCTTCAGTATCAGTGGACTGTTGTATTTTAAGACCAGAAGGTCAAGGCTGCCGTCATCAATATCCTTAATACTGTCCAGGGCTCGTTCGGGGGAGAGAATGGAGAATTCCTGGTAGTGGTCTTCGTTATATCTGGCTATCGCTTCCTGCTGTTGGCACTGACTGTGAAAACCCGCCATACAGAGGGTCTCGGTATTCAGCTTGTCCACTGCCTGGCACAGGGCAAAATAGGTACTGCCCGACGTAACATCCGGATCAAACACCAACTCCGGCTGCTGCGCCTCAATCAGCCAGAAATAAAACGGAATATGCTCAAGCCAGGGCGAATCCGCCATAAAACGCGGACGCCAGAACATCACCCGGGAAGAGAGCGAAGGTAATGAGTTCCGGGTGGTTTCAATCAGTTGCTGGTCAGACATAAGGCCTTTATAACTATTGGAAAGAATCAAATATCGCAGTACCGCTTACACCGGTGCGCTGCGATCCCTGTGGTGTTATTGCTGAATTAACGATTGCCACCAGTGTTCGTTATTCAGATACCACTCTATGGTTTTACGAATACCGGTTTCAAAGGTTTCAGTCGGCCTGAAACCCAGTTCAATTTCTGCTTTGCTGGCATCAATGGCGTAGCGGCGGTCGTGACCTGGGCGATCCTTAACATACTCTATGAGAGTTTCGGATTTGCCTGCGATGGCGGATGTTGCCTTAGGAAAATGTTGATTTAGCTGAAGGCTGGAAGCTGGAAGCTGGAGGCTTTCATTCATTAATTGGCAGATAAGTTTAACGATTTCAATATTGTGCCACTCGTTATGACCACCAATGTTGTAGTTTTCACCAACCTTGCCTTTATTCAGTACCAGTTCAATACCTCGGGCATGGTCTTCTACATAGAGCCAATCACGGATTTGCTTGCCATCACCATAAATTGGCAGTGGCTTGTTGTGCAGGATATTGGTAATCACCAGAGGGATCAGTTTTTCAGGGAAATGGTATGGGCCATAGTTGTTGGAGCAATTACTGATCGTCGTTTTCAGGCCATAGGTTTCATTATAGGCACGAACCAAGTGGTCACTGGATGCTTTACTGGCTGCATAAGGCGAGTTTGGCGCGTAAGGTGTGTCTTCTGTAAATGCCGGATCCGTCAGAGACAATGTGCCATATATTTCATCCGTCGATACATGGTGCAAGCGATGTTCTTTATCACCCAACAGGTTTTCATCCAGCCATACTTTTTTTGCCGCTTTCAGCAGACTGTGGGTACCCATGATATTGGTTTCAAGGAAGGCATCCGGGCCGGTAATGGAACGGTCTACATGAGATTCAGCAGCAAAGTGTACCAGGGTATCCACCTTGTGATGTCGAAGAAGCTCCTCAACCAGTTCGGTATTAAGAATATCGCCGTGGACAAAAGTGAAGTTGGAGTTTTCCTTGACAGGTTCCAGACTGGCAATATTGCCTGCATAGGTCAGGGCATCCAGTACAATAACTTTGTCTTCTTTATACTGGTTCAGCCAGTAGTGAACAAAGTTGGCACCAATAAAACCGGCACCACCGGTAACAAGTAGTGTTTTCATTTTAAAAAGATCTTTTAAGCACGCTACCACCCGTCAAGTTTATAAAGCTTTTTTTATAAAGCTTTTTTTATCAAGCGATGCATTTCTCGAAATAGCGGCGTGTCATAGATTTTCAGCTGACTACTTTAAAAGCAGCAGCTCAAATAAGGTATAGAAGATAACGCAAAGAGTCGTGTGATTACTGCTCTTGAAGTTCATTCAGCATCGCTTTCAGGCAGTTTCGCCAATGCTTAATGGGCATTGGCAACTGATCATAAGCTGACTGCTTATCCAGCACACTGAAGGCTGGTCGTTTTGCAGGCGTCGGGTAAGTAGTTGCCGCAATGGGTTTGATGGGAATAGCCTTTTTCAGCAAGCCAAGCTCTAACGCTTCTTCCTGTATAGCGACGGCAAAATCATACCAACTGGCAGCTCCGGCATCCGTCCAGTGGTATATAGCTTCCAGCTTCTGCCCAACCACATTCCAGCAGCATTCAGCCAGTGTTTTAGCCCAGGTTGGTGTACCGATCTGGTCTGCCACAATACCAAGCTGATCTTTTTCTTTCATCAATCGAAGCATGGTTTTAACAAAGTTATTACCATGGGTTGAATAGACCCATGCAGTACGGATAATTACTGCATGGTTGCCAAGAATACTGGTAACCTGTTCTTCACCTTTCAACTTACTGTTACCGTATACGCTGACAGGTTTTGGATGATCTTCAGGCTTGTAGGGCGTGGACTGATTGCCATCAAAAACAAAATCGGTAGAAACATGCACCATAAAGCTACCTGCATCAACACAGGCTTTAGCCAACAGTTCTGGCCCAACAGCATTCACTGCGTAAGCCAGTTCACTGTCGGATTCTGCCTTATCGACAGCAGTATAAGCGGCTGCATTAATAACGACATCTGGTGTATGTTCTGCAAAGAAATTTGTGACAGCAGCTTCTGAAGTAATATCCAGCTGTTCCACATCAACACAGGTCAGTTCAACACCTTCAGGTGCTGTTCTCGTTAACTCATAACCCAGCTGCCCATTTGAGCCGGTAATCAACACTTTCATTCTCAGAACTCCTGCTTCCAGCTTCCTGCTTCCAGCTTCCAGCTGCATGCCTCAGAAAAAGGCACTGCGCTCATATCTTTGGGCGATAGCTGTGGCTTTTCTTTATAACCAATCGGCCATTCAATGTTAAGCTGAGGATCATCCCAGGCAATGCTCAGTTCATGCTCCGGGGCATAATAATCTGAGCATTTGTAAACAAAGTCTGCTGATTCACTGGTTACATAAAAACCATGGGCAAAACCTTCCGGTACCCAGAGCATTTTCCTGTTCTCATCAGACAGGTAAACACCACGCCACTCACCATAAGTCGGTGAACCCTGTCGCAAGTCTACCGCCACATCGTAAACCTCACCCGCAGTGACACGTACCAATTTTCCCTGCGTGTTATGCTTTTGGATATGCAGCCCCCGCAGAATCCCCTTTCCTGAACGACTATGATTATCCTGAACAAAGTGAGTTGGCAGCCCCAATTCTGCAAACTTCCGTGCCTGGAAAGTCTCCATAAAAAAACCGCGCTCATCACCGAATACCTGAGGTTCGATGATAACCAAACCTTCAATACCTGTTTCTACAACTTTCATACAAACGATCAGGCTACGCTTGGCTCGGCACGCTCAAACCAGCTGACGCCCTCGACCTCTTCAATAATATTAATCAGGTACTCACCGTAACCGCTCTTACGCAATGGCTCCGCAATCTTGAATAACTGCTGGGCAGAGATATAGCCCATGCGGTATGCAATCTCTTCGGGGCAGGCTATTTTCATACCCTGGCGGGACTCAATGGTTTCAATATATGCTGCGGCATTTAACAAATCCTGAGGGGTACCGGTATCCAGCCAGGTAGAACCACGACTGATTTTCGCGACTTTCAAAGACCCTTCATTGAGATAGCAGTCAATAACCGAGGTGATTTCAAGTTCACCACGGTGAGATGGCTTTACTGACCTGGCAAACTCAACCACACGGTTATCGAAGAAGTAAAGACCTGTGACAGCATAGTTTGACTTGGGCTTTTGCGGTTTTTCTTCAATAGAGACTGGCTTATCATTCTCGTCCAGTTCAATAACACCGTATGCCCTTGGGTTTGCAACACGATACCCGAAAATGGTTGCATCATTGTGCTGGTCTGCTTTCTGAAGAAGGTGTGAGAATTTATGACCGTAGAACAGGTTATCACCAAGAATCAAAGCACAGTCATCACCACCAATAAACTCTTCAGCCAGTATAAAGGCCTGTGCCAAACCATCGGGTGAAGGCTGCACAATATACTCAAGGTGGATTCCCCACTGAGATCCATCGCCCAGCAAGCGTTGAAAGCGGTGCTTTTCTTCCGGTGTGGTGATAATGGCTATTTCTTTGATACCAGTCAGCATCAGTGTTGATAGCGGGTAGAAAATCATCGGTTTATCGTAAACCGGCATCAACTGTTTGCTGACTACTTTGGTCAGTGGGTAAAGGCGTGTACCGGAACCACCGGCAAGAATAATACCTTTGCGGGTGGTTGAATAATGATGAATACTGTCAGGCATAATCTATCTGCTTATCTTTCAATGCTTAATAATGTCTTCCATGAAACCACTTCATTGAAAACTTCTGATTAAATCGGATTTATCAAAAACGGTTGCTGCTGGCTGTTGGCCGCTAGCAGCCAGAAGCTAGCAGCCAGAAGCCTGTTTTTTGAAATATGACAATTCCTTAAAGCCCAGCAACCACTGCCGTACTCAACGCCACCTTATAAATCGTATCAATCACATCCCGTGTATACTGGAAGCTCTTAATATCCACCTGCGGCATTACCATGATTTCATCACCAGGCTTTATATCTGCCCTAGCATAGCCATCGGCAAACCAGCCACCCTTTTTCTGGATATTGGTGATGGTTCCATCCTGGTGCATCACCAGCAGGCGGGATTGGTCCGCTTTCTGGTTAAACCCGCCGGCACTGGCGATATAATCGAGAATATCGGCATTTTTCCGGAAGACCATGGCGTTGGGGAACATCACCTCCCCATGCACCTGAACCAGAACCGTCTGGCCAGGTATCACCAGGCGGTCACCGTCTTTTAACAGAACATCGTTGCGCTTCTGGCTGTCACCAAGCAGCACCTGGCCCCTGGGCTTGAGCTGCCTTGCACGCTCGATAAATTTAAGAATGGAGTCCGCATCCGCCTGGCGCAGTTTTGCCTCACCATCCGTTGAGCTGCGAGCCGAAAGGGTGACTTGCTCCAGCTGTTGCAAAGAGATATCCAGCACTTCTTTCTGTCTGACTGCTACTTCTTTACGAAACAACTGCAGAGCTTCCAAGTTTGATCGTTGATTGAGTTGTAGCTGATCAATAAGAGACTCTATCGTGCTGCCATAGGGCAGAACATAAATGGCTTGGCCATTATGCTCGCCCTCCACCACCACACTGATCGTACCCGGCATTTTGTCGGACACCACAGTGACCTCGTCGCCACTGTTCAGCAGCACGCTTTTGGCATCGGCCAGAGGAAGGTACTCAACACTTCGTTTGCTGAGCTGATTACGGGCAATTCGTACATGGGTCGCTTCAGGCATGGCCCCGACCATTTCCAGCGCCTGCCCCAGTGCTACACCACTGCCGTTGAATTCAATCTGAACCGGGTTTTCAACCAGCCCTTCAAAGTAGGTAACCCCCTGTCGGCTATTAACGACCAGCGTATCGCCATCCTGTAACTGAACCTGCTCAATGCTGCCTTTCAGTAAGAAGTCATAGAGATTAAAAACCGCCCTGGTCTGGCCATTACGTTTTAACTCTATATTCAGATAACTGCCCGATTCAGGCCGGATACCGCCTGATTTTGCCAGAAATGCAAGGAGCGAATCGGATGAAAAGCCACCGTAAAGACCCGGCGACTTTACAAAGCCCGTGACAAACAGTTTCACTGGCTCTGTCGCATCCAGACTGACGTAAAGATTGACGTTTTTCTGGTAAACACTGCGAACTTTTTTTTCAACCACTGCATTGAGGTCTTTATTAGCCACCCCCTGCAATTTTACCGGGCCAACCTGAGGGATAAATATATTGCCCTGGGCGTCTACTGTCAGCTTGACCGCTGCTTCATAAGCACCCCACATTTGCAGGGAGATTTTGTCGCCTACCGCAAGTTTGTAATTTGGATTAAAACCTTTGAATTCAGCTTGTCGAAATCCGGAAAAGAGGTTTTGACCAAATACGGGTTTGATCACCGCTTTTTCAATAACTTCAGGGCCAGCAGCGGTTTCTGGTTCTGACATGGGGGCGCTGGCAAAGGCATTGGCACTGAGCACCAATACTGCAGCTGACAGTATTAAATTTGGAAATTTCATATTCTGGTAATTTAATGCTATTGCATCATGATGCGCTAGGCTGTTACTCATGATGCACAAGGGTGAATGTATGAGAACTACTTTAGATTTGGAGCCGGGTCTACTCGCTCAGCTTAAGGAGCAGGCAGAT
>NZ_JBLYNS010000062.1:0-28771 GCF_049310205.1 Endozoicomonas sp. ALC013
GTGATATGCATTAAGAAGGTCTTGAAACTGTTGGGACTGCATAACAAAATCTCCCATTTCAGATCCGGCCAATGCCATTGTGGCCATTGATCGCTGGAAGGCTGACTTCAGGTTCGACGCTTCAACCCCGGTGAATGGGTGATGAAAAGTTTTTTTTCGGTTTTGGTCAGGAACTTTGTATCGATCAGGTGTTCAAACAACGCAGGCTCATGTCCGAGGTCACTTTGTTATGAATGTCACTGGTTCTCAAATCATACGGCAAGTTCCAGCTTCACCAGTTCAGGAGAAGCAACACGAAGGAGTGGAAGCCATACCAGCAAAAGAGCCATCCTGCAGTGAGATGGCTAACGTCTTCCCGAAGTTGAGAGACACAGAAACGCTGGTCGAAAAAGCCAAGGCGGTTGCCAGACAATTAAAAGATCCTGACGGTAAATTAAACGACTGGGAGTTTCCCTGTAATTTAACCCCGTTGCATATTGCCTGTCTTGCTGGTGATATGGAACTGTTAAAACTCGCAATGCTGGATGATTTTTGCCAGGAGCACATTGATCAGCAAACATCTGCTGATACTGATGTTGATGCTACTGCAAATGAAACTAGTGCCAATGCAGCAACTGCATCACCAGAGGGCAATAACGAAGTTGGTGATCAACGGCCAATTGCCACGAACCACGACACGGCTTTGCATTTTGCCCTGCTGACCGGCTGGGACAAAGGAGCATTAGCGCTTATCGAAGAGCTTGATGTTCAGGATAAACTGAAAAACACGATTAACGACAGAGGCGAAAGCCTGCTCAGTCTGGCGGCAAGTCACAGCAGTCTTGAAGTTGTTCGTGGGCTTTGCGATTCTTTCAAGGCGAGTGAAAATTATCGGGAGTATCTGTTTCACAAATCAGAACACCATAGAACCTTGCTTCATTGTGCAGTAGACCAGAATGGTCCGGAAGTTTTCAACTATCTGCAAGATCAGCAAATGTCCGCAACCAGAGAAATGATCGCAGGTTCGGCGAATGATCAGGACAACCAGCTCCGGATGCTCCCGAGAACAACGCGTGCTGATAAAGATAGAAATGGTAATACACCCGAGAAACTTGCCGCAATGAAAGCTGGTCTGCGTTATATCCAGCAATTTCATGACAATCCCAAACTTGTAGAGGAAGTACGTTTTAGTGACAGTAATAACCCCTGGCTAGGTTACTACTTGCGAGACATTACTGGTTTAATGCAGCCTATATCCTGGATTTCGCCGTTTAGATCATGCACCCTCGTGTGAAGTGATCAGTCACTGCCTGTTCCGAAGTAATTTCTGACCAGGCAGAATGGATTGCCATGGCCTTCCGGTTTATCACAGAACATGGCAACCATCTTCACGTTCTACTCTTCAGCCCTGATAAATAAGTGATGGGAAATTTTTGGTTGTAGTCAGGAACTTTGTACCGGTCGTGTATTCAAATTACGCAGGTACACGTTCGAGGTCACCTTGTTATGGATGTCAATACTTCTCAAATTAATCCGTCTTTTCCGTCTTCAGCAGCCCAGGAGACGCAATCCGAAGGATTGAAGGTTATACCAACAAACGGGTCTTCCAGCAGTGAGGTTGCCAAGGTCTTTACGGAGTTGACAGACATTAAAATGCTGGTCGAAAAGGCTCAGGTGGTTGCTGGACTATTAAAAAGTGCTGAAGGTGGATTAAACGACTGGGATCTCCCTTGTGATTTAACCCCATTGCACATTGCCTGTCTCGCAGGTGATATGAAACTCTTACAGCTCGCTCTCAAGAATGATGTCTGCCGGAGTCGCATTGATCAACACACGGCGTCTTGTTCTACTACCACTACGTCTTCTACTCCCGATTCCATTACTATCACTACTACTATCTCTGTCACTGCGGCTATCGCTGCTAATGCTGCACGACTGGAGGACCCTGGTGAGATTAGAAATATCCTGCCAATTGCCATGAACCACGACACGGCCTTGCACTTTGCCCTTTTGACCGGCTGGAATGAAGGGGCACTCACCCTTATGGAAGCACTCAGAAAATTGGGTAAACTGGCAAATACTACGAACGACAAACGCAATAGCCTGTTTAGTCTGGCGGCAAGTCACAGCAGTCTTAAAGTAGTACGTGAGCTTTGCAGTCATTTCATGGGGAGTGAACATTACCGAGCGTATTTATTTCACAAATCAGAAGACCAGAAAACTTTGCTTCATTGTGCTGTGGAGCAGGATGATCATGAAGTTTTCGAATATCTGCAACGGGAGCAAATGGAAACAACCGACAATATAAATTGCGCTTTGGCAAGAAAACATGGCTACCGTTATCAGGATTTCCCGGAGAGATTACCGACAACAACACGTGCTGATAAAGATAGAAATGGCAACACACCCGAAGAACTTATTGCGCTGAAACTTGGCTTGGATAACATCCAGAAATTGAAAGACAATCCCAGGCTCTTAGAGCAAAAACGTTATCATGGCTGTGATAGTCTCTGGGAAAAATATTACTTGCAAGACATCACCTTTCTAATTGATCCAGTATCCTGGATTCCGCTGTGGAAAAAACCACCACTTAGCTACTTCTTCGGATGAAGTGATTGCCTGTTCCGAATCATTTAGCTCAGGACAAAATATCAACAACTGCTTCTAATTCCGATATTGCCTGCGCTATTTCAGTACGATAATCAAACGTTTGTTGCTTAACCGCATGACGCTTCAGCTGCGTGCGGGCTCCATCGATGGTAAAGCGCTGATCGTATAAAAGACTGCGGATCTGTCGAACCAGCTGTACGTCTTCATGGCGGTAGTAGCGCCGATTACCTCGACGAACCGGTGACAGTTGGGGGAATTCCTGCTCCCAATAGCGCAGCACATGAGACTTAACCAAACAGAGCTCACTGACTTCGCCAATGGTAAAGTAGCGTTTGCCAGGGATAGCTGGCAGATCACTCGTCCTGAGTTCCATGTCCTGCATAGGTTTCCACTCTCGCCTTGAGTTTCTGACCGGGTTTGAAGGTCACCACACGTCGTGGAGTGATCGGGATTTCCTCTCCCGTTTTCGGGTTCCGGCCTGGTCTTTGACGTTTATCGCGCAAATCAAAGTTACCAAAGCCGGACAGTTTCACCGATTGGTTTTTTTCGAGAGACTGGCGAATTTCCTCAAAAAACAGCTCGACCATCTCTTTGGCTTCGCGTTTGTTAAGGCCAAGCTCTTCATTCAGTCGCTCGGCCATATCGGCTTTCGTCAGGGCTCCCATGAACCAATCCCCTTTTTTGTTTTTCCCATGGTAATAGCTGTATCGGGTTTTCTGAAAGAAAGATAACAGGCTATTACCATGATCTTATTATTCACTCTGAGGCCATTGACTGGCGTTTACTGACGCAGGCTGGCATCGAAGTCCTGTTTCAAGCGGGCAACAACACGGTCAACCAGCTCATTAACCTCGTCATCCTTTAGAGTGCGGGAAGGATGCTGTAAGGTCAAGCCCATGGCCAGGCTCTTGAACCCTGCTTCAATACCCTGACCGGCATAAACATCAAAAGTATTGACCCGGCGCAACAGTTCACCGGCTTCACTGGCAATTACCCGTTCAATGTCGCCAGCAGCAGTGGCGGCATTAACCACCAGTGCCAGGTCACGGCGAACTTCAGGATACTTCGACAGGGCTGCAAAACGGGTAACTTGGCCTTCAGTCACCGCTTTCAGGCTGAGCTCAACCAGGTAAACCGCAGCTGGCATATCCATCGTCTTTGCCAGCGATGGGTGCAAGGCCCCAATATGACCAATCACTTTGCCAGCACGAACAATTTCGGCACACTGGCCAGGATGCATGGCAGCATGCTCGCCCTTGCGGAACACAAACTCATTACCGGCCTGCCCCAGGGCTAAGACCGCTTCGAAATCGCCTTTCAGGTCAAAGAAGTCAACGGCTTCAGCCTTGCCCTGCCAGCTTTGTGGATGACGGCTGCCAGTAATCAGGGCAGCCAGCATTGGCTCCTGTTTAAGTTCATCGCCGTCTTTGCCCTTTTCCCTGATAAAGGTCAGACCTGTTTCAAACAGACGAACCCGGCTTTGCTGACGATTCAGGTTGTAGCCAGCGGTTTTAACCAGTCCTGGCAGCAACGTTGTGCGCATCACGGACAGATCGCTGGCAATCGGGTTGGACAGGGCAACAGGCTCACGCTGAGGATCAAACAGCCGGTGCAGTTCCGGAGCGATAAAGCTGAAGCACACCGCCTCCTGATAACCACGGGCCGTCAGTACACGACGAATGTCTGATTCATGAACCCGGGACTCGTCCACCTGTTTCATCTTTAACATCGCTGTCGGCGTGCTCTCAGGCAGATTGTTGTAGCCGTAAATTCGGCCAAGCTCTTCCACCAGATCTTCTTCGATGGCAATATCAAAGCGCCAGCTGGGGACAGACACCGTCCAGCATGCCTGGTCATCGGTCTCTTCAACAAGCGTTAAGCCCAGACCCAGGCGCGACAGTAATGCTTCGATATGACGGTTTTCGATGGCCATACCCAGCAGTGACGTCACTTTTTCAGAACGCAGTGTCACTTCACGCAGAGCAGGCAGGTGGGCTTCGCTGGCCACTTCCGTTACCGGACCCGGTTCACCGCCACAAATCTCGACGATCAGGGCCGTGGCACGTTCAACCGCGTTGTTCTGCAGCTGGAAATCCACACCCCGTTCAAAGCGGTGGGAAGAGTCCGTGTGCAAGCCATAGGAACGGGCCTTACCGGCAATGGTAATCGGATCAAAGAATGCGCTTTCCAGGAAGATATGACGGGTCTGGTCACTGACGCCGGAACCTTCTCCCCCCATCACCCCGGCAATCGCCAGAGCCTTCTGCTCATCAGCAATGACCAGTGTGTTGTCGTTCAGTGTGACTTCCTGACCATCCAGCAGGGTCAGCTTCTCGCCAGCCTCCGCCATGCGCACATGAATGCTGCCAGAGAGCGTATTCAGGTCAAAGCCGTGCATAGGCTGACCCAGTTCCAACATGACGTAGTTGGTGACATCCACCACCGGGTCAATGGAGCGGACACCGGAGCGGCGCAGATGCTCAGTGAGCCACAATGGCGCAGAACGGGAAACGTCCACGTTACGAATAACCCGGCCAACATAGCGCGGGCAGCCCTGTGGAGCATCAATATGAACCGGGAAGGTATCATCAATGGCGGGTGCCACTTCCACTATCTGCTCTTCTGTCACATCCGCCAGAAAGTTTGCGCTGACTTCACGGGCCAGACCGGCGATGCTCAGACAGTCACCGCGATTAGGGGTCAGGTCCACATCGATGATCTTGTCGTCCAGAGACAGGTATTCACGAATATTCTGGCCAACCGGGGCATCCAGAGGCAGCTCCATCAAACCATCGGAAGACTCGGCCATGCCGAGCTCTTCTTCGGCACAGAGCATGCCGAAGGATTCAACACCGCGCAATTTGGCTTTTTTGATTTTGAAGTTGCCGGGCAATACGGCACCCACGGTGGCAAAGGGAACCTTGATACCCACCCGGGCATTAGGGGCACCACACACCACCTGGAAAGACTCACTGCCGGTACTGACCTGAGTCACCCGCAGCTTATCGGCGTCCGGGTGCTGCTCACAGGCCACAATTTCACCAATAACGACACCGGTAAACTCACCGGCAACGGCTTCAACCTCGTCAACCTCCAGACCGGCCATGGTGATTTTATCTACCAGCGCCTGGGTATCGACCTCAATATTGACCCACTGCCGCAACCACTTTTCACTGAATTTCATGCTATTTACTCAATCCTGCTAAAACCGTCTGTTCTTAAACGTTTGAAAATGACGCTGTCCCAACCGCTCCTAACGGAACTGATCCAGGAAGCGCAAGTCGTTCTCAAAGAACTGGCGCAGGTCATTGACGCCATAACGCAGCATGGCAAAACGCTCAACCCCCATACCAAAGGCAAAACCGGTGTACTTTTCAGGATCGATCCCGGAGTAGCGGAACACGTCCGGGTGCACCATGCCGCAGCCCAGCACTTCCAGCCATTTGATCGAGCCATCGTCGTTACGGCCCCACTCAATATCCACCTCGGCAGAAGGCTCAGTGAACGGGAAGTAGGATGGACGGAAACGAACCTGCAGATCATCCCGCTCAAAAAAGACTCTCAGGAAGTCAATCAGAACACTTTTCAGGTCCGCAAAGCTGACTTTCTCGGCAACGTACAGACCTTCCACCTGGTGGAACATCGGGCTGTGGGTCTGGTCAGAATCACAGCGATACACCTTACCCGGGCAAACAATGGCAATGGGCGGGTTCTCGTTATTTTTGACAAAACGCTCCATGGTACGAACCTGAACCGGTGAGGTGTGGGTTCTCAGTACAGTAGTGTCGTCAAAATAGAACGTGTCGTGCATGGCACGGGCCGGATGGTGACCGGGAATATTCAGGGCTTCGAAGTTGTGGTAATCATCTTCGATTTCCGGCCCTTGCTCCACGGTAAAGCCGATGCGACCGAAATAGTCGGCAATCCGTTCCATGGTACGGGTAATCGGGTGAACAGTACCCAACACCTGACCACGCCCGGCCAGGGATACATCAATGGCCTCACTGGCCAGTCGGGCATCCAGGGCCTGTTGATCCAGCAACGCTTTTTTATGGTTGATCGCGTCCTGAACCTGCTGCTTGCCCTTGTTAATCAGCCCACCTGCTTTTGGTCGCTCCTCAGGGGAGAGCTGGCCAAGGGCCTTGAGCAAAGAGGTCAGCTCGCCTTTCTTACCAAGGAACTGAACGCGGATCTCGTCCAGACCTGAGGCGTCAGCAACGGCTTCAACGGCACTGAGTGCGCTGGCCACCAGCGTATCAAGCGTGTTATCCAGATTCTCCATGGGGTTTCCAAAACAGATGAGCTACAGAAAATAAACGGTCAATTCTAACGGCTGAACCCTGCCTTGGGTAGAGTTGTCACCGCCAATAATGAAGAGTATTTGTCTTTGTGCCTCAACCCGGCTGTGCAGATCATTTGTCAAACACCCCCCGGATTCTTTAGAATCTTGCCAACTAAAAAGGACTGGCACCCAATTGACCATGCAGATCACGGTAAACAATCAGCCGATGGCAGTGGAGCCCCCTATCAGCGTTGAGGCCCTGTTACAGCAACTGAACCACCTGGAAAAAGGCGTAGCCCTTGCGGTCAATTGTAAAATCATCAGCCGCTCCCGGTGGGCATCTTATCTGCTGAGTGACGGGGATAACATTACCCTGATAAAAGCAACGGCGGGTGGCTAGGAGGCTGTCCGAGACAAACATAAACCAAAGCGCACTAAATAACGTAAGGCTGGCATGCTGGAAATTGCGGATAAAACCTTTTCTTCACGACTGTTTACCGGAACTGGAAAGTTCAGTAACAGCCAATTGATGACCGATGCCATTATTGCCTCCGGCAGTGAACTGGTCACTATGGCGCTGAAGCGGGTTGACCTGAATGAGCAGCAGGACAATATCCTCGGGCCTCTTCTCGACCGACAGCTGGAGCACAACCTGAACCTGCTGCCAAACACCTCAGGTGCCCGCACTGCGGATGAAGCCATTTACGCAGCCCAGCTGGCCAGAGAAGCCCTCGGCACCCATTTCGTCAAAGTCGAAATTCATCCTGACCCCAAATACCTTCTGCCAGACCCCATTGAAACCCTGAAAGCCTGCGAAACCTTAAGTGCCATGGGTTTTGCCGTCATGCCTTATATCCATGCCGATCCGGTTCTCTGCAAACGCCTGGAGGAAGTGGGTGTTGCCGCCGTTATGCCCCTGGGCTCCCCCATTGGCAGCAACCTGGGGTTGAAGACCAAAGAGTTTATCCAGATCATTATTGAACAAAGCTCGGTACCAGTGGTGATTGATGCGGGCATAGGCAGCCCTTCCGATGCGGCCCTGGCCATGGAGATGGGGGCTGATGCCGTGCTGGTCAATTCCGCCATCGCCGTGGCCCGTGATCCGGTACAAATGGCCATCGCCTTTAAAGATGCCGTTATCGCCGGTCGCAGGGCATACCAGGCCGGTCTTGGTGGGCGCTCATTACAGGCCCAGGCCAGCAGCCCGTTAACGGCCTTTCTGGATGACCTTTAGGAGAGGACCTGATGACCTTTCTTGACCACTTTAATCAGCTTCAGTGGGATGAACTGAAAATGACCATCCACAGCCAGACCGCTGCGAATGTAGAAAACGCCCTGCACAGCACCAGACTGAACCATCAGCAGTTTCTGGCACTGATATCCCCGGCGGCAGAGCCCTATCTGGAAGCCATGGCGCAAAAAAGCAGGCAGCTGACCCGACAACGGTTCGGCAATACTTTGCAGCTCTTTATTCCCCTCTATCTCTCCAACAAGTGCACTAATATCTGCACTTACTGCGGTTTCAGTCTCGGTAACAAAATTCGCCGGAAAACCCTGAAGATGGACGAGCTGGACCGGGAAGTGGCAGCGATCAAAAAGATGGGTTTCGATCATATCCTGCTGGTGACTGGCGAAGCCCCGGGGACAGTGGGTGTCAGCTACATCAAATCGGTGATTGAGCGGCTGCGGCCACACTTTGCCCATATCAGTATTGAGGTCCAGCCTCTGGATCAGGAAGATTACCAATCCCTGATGGCAGCTGGCCTTGATGCAGTGCTGGTTTACCAGGAAACCTATCACCGGTCTGCCTATGAGCAATACCATCTCCGGGGCAGCAAAATGAATTTCAATTACCGTCTGGAAACCGCTGACCGACTGGGACGGGCGGGCATTGATAAAATCGGCGTTGGTGCCTTGATTGGCCTGGAAGACTGGCGAACCGACTCGGCCATGGTGGCGGCTCACCTGGATTACCTGGAAAAGTCCTACTGGCGCACCCGCTATTCCATTTCCTTCCCCCGATTGCGCCCCTGTGAAGGTGATTTTCAGCCGGTATCGGTGATCTCTGACCGGCAGCTGGTTCAGCTGATCTGTGCTTACCGCCTGTTCAAACCCGAAGCCGAGCTCTCCTTATCCACCCGTGAATCGGCAACGTTCCGGGATAATGTCCTGCCCCTGGGCATCACCACCATGAGTGCCTATTCCAGCACCCACCCGGGTGGCTATGCGGATGACAATATCCTGGGCAATGAAGATCTGGAACAGTTCACCATTGACGACAATCGACGTCCAGAAGCAGTGGCGGATGCCATTCGTGCCAAAGGGCTCGAACCGGTCTGGAAAGACTGGTCCCACTGTTTCAGCCATTAACAGTTTCACTTGGTCAGTTATCCGGCTATGAGCAACTCAACAAATAACTCATCTGACAATTCATCAGAAAATGATGACATCTCTGCTTTCCTGAAAGAGATGAAAGGCGTAAACCCGTTAAAACAGAAAGCAACCGCAGATACCCAGAGAGTTCAGCGGGTCACACCGGGCCAGGAGATTCGCAAGGCCGCTGCAGAAGACACCTTTACCGACCCGAATTTTCTTTCACTGCTCAACCCGAAGATGGTCAAACCCCATGACTTTCTGGTCTGGAAGCGGGATGGCGTACAGGAAGGCGTATTCAAAAAACTCCGCCTGGGCAAATATGATATTGAGGCACGCCTTGACCTGCACCACAAAACCGCCCGGGAAGCACAGGAGCAGGTTTTCCAGTTTATCAATGATTGCCGGGAACACGAGCTGCGTACCGTCTTGATAGCCCATGGGCGTGGCGAGAAAAGCACCCCGCCTGCCCTGCTGAAAAGTTACCTGTACAACTGGCTACCCCAGATGGAAGCGGTGCTGGCGTTTCACAGCGCACTGAAAGTCCATGGCGGCTCTGGAGCACTGTATGTGATGATCAGAAAAAGCGAGCGGGAAAAGCTGGAAAACCGCGAGCGCCATGCAAAACGGACAAAATAAACTACCTGAAGTCGGAAAATGTTAGAACTATAAGACCAAATCCGAGTCTAATCTGAACTCAGAATAGCTCGGAAAGGTGACAGAGATGGATGCCAATCAGTCGGCTTCAGCAACTCAAGGTTCTTCAATTGGTTCTCACACTGAGACTCCCACCACTCAACCAGGACCTCGTTCACGGCATAAGCATCGAGAGATTCATCGACCCAAAAAAGCCTCCAAGAGCACTTCTGCCCGCAGCCTCTCAGAAAGAGAGAAAGTTGCAAAAGCTCTATATGACAGGGGGGCTTCCTCTATGCAGCATATTCCTGACCGGGTTCTTAAAAATCAGTGGCAATCAGAAACCGCTCACCTTCCGAGAGAATACCAACGACAGCATATTGCTGAGATGCAAGGATTAAAAAAAATACAAAAACTGGTTCAGGAGGGACGAAAAGATGAGCTGGATAAAATTATTGGAACCACGGTGTCTTATACAGACATTACCGATGGCATTCAAACAGTGATCAATAAAAGTGAACAGCATCCGGGAAAACCCGGCATAAACCAGCAACTCCGACAGATTAAAGAACAAACGCCTGTTACTCAATTAAAAGTACTTAAATCAATAGCGCTTGATCTATCAAGTACATTACACAGAAAAAGCAAGGAGTTCCTGACAAAAACAGATAAGGAAAACTTTCATCACTGGTTTCAGGCAACCATGCGCTGCATGCTGAAAACAGACGCTATTGAGCAGACATCTGACAGCAAACTGCCTGTAATTGCTGAAGCAACCCTTCAGTTGTTTCAGATAATAATCGACAGACAATTAGCCGATCCCGATCTTGTGCCTTATGTTCTTCTGGCAAAAACATTGGGTAAACTTTACAAGCTGTCCATTAATCAATCTGTTTCGGGAGAAACAAGAGCCAGACTAACGACGGTTATCGCATCACTTTGTGATAGCTTTGAGAACTCTGACATTGCCCGAACCCCGGCATTTATTGGTTTGAGAGAACAATCGCTGGTCATTCACCTGAAATCACTAAATCCTGCCGGAGTTAATATTCCTTCCAGTAAAAGCATGGAGGTTCTTACTGATCTTATTGAAATAGCTCCAACCACAGAAAACATATTTTTATTGATAAAAATCCTTGTAAACTTTTATGGTCTGGTTGACTTTGGAGATGAAGAGCAAGTAAGGCAACAGATAAAAAAAATTACTGCATCAGATGTTTCCGATGCTCTGATTGCTTACCTTGACGGCAACATCACAGAAGTTGTTGCTTCAGATAGTCAAAACCCCATGGTTATTTGGCTGAAGGCTATGATTGCCCTTAACCATCAGCTTGACCCGGAAAAGTCTGAACGGTTATTAGTTGATGCTGCCAGTAACGATGATACGATGCATTTTGAACTGGCCCGGTTTTACCTTGAGCACTGCCAATCACCTGATCTTGAAAAACTGGCAACCATCAAATCCTTATTAGAGAAATCAGAATCCAGACTCCATGAAGCAGAGCGGTCTTTATGGTTGCAATGCAATGCAAAGGTTAATCAACTTATATTCCTGGCAGAAGAAAGCCAAATAACACCATCAAGTAATAATGCATTGCAAACCGTTCCTCCTGGGAAAAACGACAGGGTTGAGCTAATTGAAGCCAAACCTTCAGCAACATCTGCCATAGAGACGAAGCAAGCGCTATTAACCGATCTGTCTTCAGTGATGTCACTGACAGAAGCGCTCATCAATAAATATCAATATCACCAGGATACCACTTCTGGTAATAACGATGCGGTTAAAGAATTTTCAGTTATTGGCTGGAAGGGAAAAAAACTCAACCCTTTTGAAGCAATGAAGCCTGAAAACCGGAATCCTGTCATCAATAAGCTGCTTCGCCATATTCATACCTGTAGAATTTTCAACAATCTTGAAGAGGAAGTCAGATGTTATGACATTCTGAAAAACCAGAAATTCATGTTCATGTTACAGTTCGAACGCCTGCTCGAAGAAGCAACATGGACGCTTCTTCATTGCACTGAAGATCCGCATAGCGGTGGTCTGAGATCAACTCAACAAGAGCGGCTGGATGCCCTGAATTTAGCAAAGCAGATGATGATCCTATGCCTGCAACATACGGTTAAACAACCTGAGATAGTAGACAGTAAGCAGCGAGTTAACGACCGTATTGCATCGCTAACTGACTGGCTTGATAACATCAATAACTTTGGCGGCGATAAAGAATTGCAACAGTCTATGAGACACAATATCCGTTGTCGCGCAGGAAGTGGTCTTGGTCATATCTTTCGATTTATTCAGGAGGAAACAGGAAGAAGCGAAATGGCAAAAAAGGCCTCCCTGTGCTTCGGGGCCAAGACGACATTTGACCCCTGCTATAAACCCGAGTGCAAAGGCCCTAAGGAAAATAGAGAACAATACTACCGTCGGGTAACTCTTTACCGATAATCTGAATGTTAAACCACACTCAGCGTTGGAGGCTCTTAGTGTGGCATACCTGTCCTCATTGCCAGTCACAAGCATAGATATAAAAACTGATCAAAATTGATACAGATCATTCATCTTTTATTTTTTTGATAACTTTTATTCAGTTAGGTAGTACCACTTATTGCTGATAGTTATGGAGAGGCACAGACTAAACCCAGCCAGCCTGCTTTTACCAAGCAAAACAGGCTTATCCGATGCAGGCTAATGATTTTCCTCCAGTGCGCAAGTATGGCGCTATCCCAGGCCAAGAAAATGACAGACCTTACCCAATACCGAATTGAACACGATCTGCTCGGTGAAGCTCCGGTTCCGGAAAATGTTTACTATGGCATCCAGACCCAGCGTGCCATTGAAAACTTCCAGATCAGCGGTGTTCAGCTGAACCACTATGCCAACCTGCCACGGGCCCTGGCTATGGTCAAGAAAGCCTGTGCACTGGCGAACCGTGATCTGGGCATGCTGGACCAGCAGAAAGCAGAAGCCATTGCTGATGCCTGTGATGAGATCATCGAAGGCCGTCTGCACGATCAGTTTGTTGTTGACATGATTCAGGGCGGTGCGGGTACTTCCACCAACATGAACGCCAACGAAGTCATCTGTAACCGTGCCCTGGAGCTTATGGGACATCGTCGTGGTGAATACCAGTACCTGCACCCGAACACCCACGTCAACATGGCACAGTCTACCAACGACGTATACCCGACAGCGATGCGTCTGGCCATGGTGCTCAAGCACAAGTCACTGCTGGTTGCCATCAAGACCCTGAAAAATGCCCTGGACGTCAAAGCCAACGAGTTCAACGACATTCTGAAGATGGGCCGTACCCAGTTGCAGGACGCCGTTCCTATGACCCTGGGTCAGGAATTCCGTGCCTTCAGCACCACCATCGGTGAAGACATTCAGCGTATCGGTGAAATGGCCGCGCTGCTGCGTGAAGTGAACCTGGGTGGTACGGCGATCGGTACCGGCATCACGGCTGACAGCCGTTATGCGCCGCTGGCCATCAAATACCTGAGTGAAATCTCTGGCCAGGAAATGATTCTGGCTGGCGACCTGGTGGAAGCCACGTCCGATATGGGCGCATTCGTTATTTTCTCCAGCGCCCTGAAACGTCTGGCGGTTAAGCTGTCCAAAATCAGCAATGACCTGCGTCTGCTCTCCAGTGGCCCGCTGTGTGGCTTTAACGAGATCAACCTGCCAGAGATGCAGCCTGGTTCGTCGATCATGCCTGGCAAAGTGAACCCGGTTATTCCGGAAGCCATGAACCAGATCGCGTTCCACGTTATTGGTAACGACATGGTTGTAACCCTGGCTTCTGAGGCTGCACAGCTGCAGCTGAACTACGCTGAGCCAGTATTGGTTTATAAGATTCTTGAGTCTATCCAGCAGTTGTCTGCCGGCATGAACATGCTGACCGAGAAGTGCATCAAGGGCATTACCGCCAACCGTGACGTGTGCCAAAGCTACGTAGACAACAGTGTTGGTCTGGTTACCGCACTGAACCCATACCTGGGCTACGAAAACTCCAGCCGCATCGCCAAGACTGCCCTGAAGAGCGGCCGTCGTGTAGTTGACCTGGTGCTGGAAGAAGGCCTGCTGACCGAAGATCAGCTAAAAGAGATCCTGAAACCGGAAAACATGATTGCGCCGCTGAATCTGAGCCAGTCAGCTCACTGATGATTTAACACTGACTTCAGAGCCTGTAGAAGTACAGGCCTTTTGCTTCAATACCCTCCACCACAAACACTCCACCTACGCACAAATCCACAACCCAAGCAGTATTATCCCTGATAACAATACAGGAAATATCATCTAATATAATGCGCCTTACTCAGATTGATGTTTGTTTGCGTTACATAACCTGTAAATTTACGCAGTCAACGGAAATACTGGTACGAAACCAGAAGAAATTGATACCTGCGGGAAGTATTACTCTGCATAAACTGCGAAAATAACGACTGATCTTCAAAAAGAGTTCCAGTGTAAGCCGGAGTTGTTTTTTATTTGCCCTGATAAAGCAACAGCATCACACTCTGCTAAACTCTTTGCCGAGAGACGCTAAAACACAGAGCGAATTCCACAACTTTTAAGCAATCTTTTTCAACCTGTGTGACTTCCGGCCAACCTTCCGGTTAACGCAGTTGATGCTCAAAGAGCGTTAATTATGGCTTTCCCGCATCACTTCTTTCCAGCCTGATGGCAAAAACACCGAATTATACGGCAAACTTCTCACAGTGGAGTCATTATGCAGCAACAGGACATGAAGCAAGAACCAACCGTATTTATCATCGATGATGACGAGGCTGTGCGTGACTCGCTGAAAATGTTGATGAGGTCAGTAGGTCAGACTGTCGAAGCCTTCTCTTCACCTGCTGAGTTCCTTGAAGTTTACGATGAAAACCGGCCTGGCTGTATTGTGCTGGACATCCGCATGCCCGGCATGAGCGGACTTGAGCTGCAGAGCAAGCTCAACGAGATGCACTGCATTCTGCCCATCATCTTCATCACGGGTCATGGTGATGTGCCTATGGCGGTTCAGGCCATCAAAGATGGCGCAATGAACTTTATCCAGAAACCTTTCCGCGACCAGGAACTACTGGACCTGATCAACGATGCCCTGAAACTGGATACGCAGCAGAGAAGAGAACTGCTGGAGCACAAGGAAATTCTCCGCAGGCTGTCGACCCTGACTGATCGTGAGCGTGAAGTACTGCACCATGTGGTTGAGGGTAAAGCCAACAAGGTCATCGCTGCGGATATCAACCTGAGTCAGCGCACGGTGGAAATCCATCGCTCCCGCGTTATGGAAAAGATGGGTACCAAATCCCTTGCTCACCTGGTGCGTCAGGTCATGCAGGTAAAAGAACATCTGGACGGCGAATTTAACTTCAAAATCTAACCTGCACCGGCCTGCTCCGTATACCTCACTCTACGAGGTTGCGGAGCCGCTTCTGCTTAAGCCACATCCACTTTCCTGGATTGGTTAAACAGCCAGCTTGAAACACCTGTATAAAGTTTCGACACCTTGGTTAATGGAATGAAAAGTAATTCAGTTACTTCTAAAATGAAATTACCCCACAGCCATTACGGGATTGACCAAATAACGACCCATTATAATTTCCGTTTAATTCTAAAAAAAATGATCTAAACGAATAATATAATAATTAAACGAACGAACAGTCATACACTTAGGTACTCGCCGAATCACGTCAAGTACATCCCTCCATTCAGGATTAAGCCAGCTAAACCTAAACTGAAGTCGTACCATTAGACAATGGCAAGAAGAGACGGTGAAATACTTTCTAAACAAGTTCGGTTTAATTTGAATCAGAGGGTATTTCATATTTTAAAGGTTGCTTCTTGAGCTGCTGTTAACGGCGGAACAGCCTGCATACGTCATGCATGCCAATCCTGCCGCATGTTATCGATAAGCAGCAGCTTTTTTGCTTACAGCTGTTTCATTGCAACACGCCTTGCAAACGACAGGTTACTTATTACCGCCAGGCTGCCTTTATGAACCTCGCAACCCACTGCTCAGTCTACTTATTGGAACAGGATTCCGGCACTGCCGAGACTATTCGCAGCCTGTGCCATGAAAAATCCATGGAGCTTATCTGCTTCAGTTCGCATTTTGAACTGTTAAATGCACTTAAGGCCGATCAGCCATCCTGTATCATTGCAGCGAATGACCAGCCTGATGGCCAGGCTCTGAACCTGATGCAGGACCTGGCCAGTAGCGACCACCAGGTTCCGGTTATCATCCTTGGACATCATAATGATGTATCCAGCGCTGTTGCAGCCATTAAAGCTGGCGCTGTCGATTACATTGAAAAACCCACCATCTACGGCCGACTGGCAGAACAGCTGAACCTGGTCGTCAAACAGTCATTCCAATAAGCTTAAGCACATAAAACCCTATGTGCTTGCAGGCTGCTTTATTGGGATGGGCACGCTTCAGTCAACAGACTTAAAATGGTTACACACTTGATAACGGATTAATAAAAGTCCTGATTGGCCAGAGTGTTCTCACGCCCCTGCACATAATCAGACAATTGTGCCAGTATATTCTGTTTTTCCAAATCTTCCCCAGCCACCGCCTGAGCCTCTCTCAATTCGTTCCAGAAATGATCAAGCGTTAATAGTTGTTTATTGTCCGGATGTAGCTCCCCAGACAATCGGTCCCGACAATATTGCTTCCAAAGCCCCCGGTCTTCTTTATCCATGGTTTCAAAATAGTGTCGGCCACGATAACGAAACAGCATCTCTTCCAGCCGCTTATCGGAAAACGAGAGGCCAAGTTCAGGTAACTGCGCAGGGTTGGATGAAACAATCCGGCTCATTTCGTTTTTGTCTGCCGGTGAGAAGAAACCACCCGAATAAATCATCTGATCAGGATCCGTGTGCTTTATCGCTGGTGACTCTGAAAACACCGCCCTGAGTTTTGCGGCCAGCCCGTTGTCCGCCAGCAACTGGCTCCGGTGCGCTTCACACCTGGCAAGGTCCAATTCAAGACGATCCTGGTCTTCGGTCCTGAGAACATTCAAGGGAGCAACCGCCGGGCATTTATTAATATGAATGGTCTTTAATGGAATTCGTGCTTCCCCATCGCCTAATTGATCAACGGGTGTAAACAGCCTTCGTCGTATTTCATCCACCGACAAATTCAACAAAGGTGCCGGATCCACCGACAGATCATAAACGACAATACCATTACGGTTTATCGGATGATCAATCAACGGCAGCACCACAGCCAGGTTATTGCGCTGTGCTCCAAACATGCCGGAGACATGCACCACCATCTGCTGGCTGACCAGATTTAACAACCCGGCCACTTCACGTTTACCACGATGGGACAGATAGAACTGGAACACCCTGGGCTGCCGTTGGCGAATCAACCTGGCCAGCGCAATAGTGGCACGGACATCCGATAAGGCGTCATGAGCTGCACCGTGATCCAGACCATTCGCCGCAGTAATCTCCTCCAGCCTGAAGCTTTTGCAACCATCCTCACGCAACGGCCATTCAATACCCTCAGGTCTCAAAGCCGCAGTCAATCGGACCAGATCGATCAAATCCCAACGACTGTTGCCGTTCTGCCACTCCCGAGCATAAGGGTCATAAAAATTCCGGTAGAGGATGTTCCGGGTTACCTCATCATCAAAGCGAATAGTGTTATAGCCCAGAGCACAAGTGCCTGGCACCATAAACTCGGTATGAATACGACGAATAAATTCCGGCTCCACTGTCCCCTGCTCGTTCACCTTTTGTGGTGTCAAGCCGGTTACCAGACAGGCCATAGGGTTCGGCAGATGGTCTTCCGGCAATTTACAGAAAATATTCAGCGGCTCTCCCACCTCATTCAATTCTGCGTCCGTCCGGATACCCGCAAACTGGGCTGGCCAGTCAAGGGCAGGATCGATACCGAAAGTTTCGTAGTCATGGAAATAAAATGACTGCATATTAGCCCCTTTCATCATTATTCATAAAATCAGACACAACCGATCCCAACAGAGTTCAGGCTCTCTTTAAACTTCTTCTCTTTGCTTTTGGGAATCACGATCTGCTGCTTACCCAACCGCTGACACCACTTGGACAGCACTTTATCGTTGATAATAAACTCGACAATGTCCTGAGTTTTGCAGTTCACGATCAGCGCTTCTTCTTTTATCTCCACGCCCCCGACATTGGCCGCCGCCTGCTTGAGGATACTCTCACAATCTTCCGGTAAAAAGGGCTGATCATCCCGAGCCTGAAGGAAGGCCTTTAATTCATCGACACTACCGCCAATTTGCAGCGCTTCCATCATCCTTTTACGGGACAGCTTCCAGATATGATCCTTATGATGATCAGCATACAGTGACAGGAAGCGCTGTTCCCAGGGCGTCGGCTCACGGTCAAAAGCAATGCGCCCTTGTCGTTGAATGGTCAGCGGTGTTTCAGTTGACTCCTTATGGTCTGCCTTATAATGGTCAGTCAGACCCAGTACGTACTGACCCAAAGGCGTCAGGCGGAAATATCGCAGACCGTCGTAGCGGCTGAGGCACTCCATATCGCCGTATTGATCATCAAAGCTCTCATCGTCATCAGGGGGAGCCATTACCACATCCACCAGCCCCAGGGTTGCCGCATACTCCAGCAGGAAACAGCGCAAATAACGGACTTCAAGACAGTCCCAACTCCTGCCATCGAGACATCCGTCATCCGGATTGTAGATATAGAGATGGTGCAATGCTGTTGTCACTTCCAGGTCAGCACCGGTGATGAACATAAAATTGGCAAAGTCGGCAAAGGCAATCCAGGCATTGACTTCACAGCCCTTCAGGTAAGCAGTAATGACCTCTCTTCTTTTCAGGACATCGGTGAAATAGCGCTTCCCTTTGCCGGTTTGTCCCTTGATGCGATCAATACGACGAAATTCGTCTTCTTTCTTATTATTCAACCATTGAGCCCACATTTCCCTGATGGTGTCAGCCGGGTTGCGATCTGTCTTTTTGGCAGGAATCAGTGTGGTGCCTGACTGTTTGGTAAATTTGCTGTTGCCCAGTAGTCTCAGCCAGCCGTAAGCCAGCATCGACTCGCAACCTTTTGCATCATCACACGGGTCGTCGCCATAGTATTCATGTACGGCGGAAGACACTTTTTTCAGCGTCGCCCCTGAGGCAACCCCTGTTTTCTCACTGACCTTGATTTGCTTATCCTGCAATAACAACTGTATTGAATGCAGCTCACTCAGGGCCAGCCGTTCCCGTTCAAACAGAATATGATGGTTGGGCAGAGGCTCTGGCAAGACGACGGTTGTCAGCGTGTCCGGTTCAGGTTTTGCAACCAGCTGCTTTAGGGAAGCCATGACCGGCTCGGGCATTTTTCGAATGTTGTACCAGTCAGAACCCACAGTGAAGAAAAAGACCATGACAGCGTCTGATGGTTCCTGTCGGTAGTACCAAATGCTACTTTGTGGTTTATTCGGAAAGTCGCCGTATTTCAGTTTGAAGCGGCCCCGATCAATCAATCCGCCATAATTGAACAGCGACTCCTGCAATAAGGCCATCTCAAGTTCTGACAGTTTCCCCAGGTATGTTTTCAGGATCGTCTGGTCTGTCAGACCTTCTGCGATTGAGTTAACCAGCTCGGTTTTGAGGTTTTTTTTCGATTTAACGCCAAAATAGGTCAGATACTTGCTTTTCAGGCTGTCGACCGTGTCGTTGCTGATAGCTCGTTTAAGTTCAGACATAAAATTCGATACACGTTTAAGAAAGGTTGGGTAACCGTAAGGCGGAATATTACAGCAGATACTCAGTGTAGCAAGATCAGGTAAAGTGTAGTGGTGCCTACCAATACAAAAACACTCTCGCTCAGCAATAACGTGGCCGATATCACGTTGAGAAGAGGAGAAAAGACAATGAAACAGAAAGATTCAGACATCATCCTGCCACTGAATAATAATCTGGCCCCGGCTGACATCGTACAAATGTCGGGCAAGATGCTCTCTTCCCGTTTCTGGCATTGAGATCATCATCCTGACTGACTGACCATAGTCACACTGTTCAAGACTCGCTTGAAACTGGCCAAGGTGGTGACGAACCATCTGCTCATGGGCATAGTCACAGAGAAGTACACCCGCTCTTAGTGCAACCCGCTGCTCAAGCGGCAATTGTTCACAGGCCTGCTGAACAGACGCACTGTAAGCCCTGACCAGCCCACCAGCTCCCAGTTTCACGCCACCAAAGTAACGCACCACCACAGCCACTACATCTCCAATACGCTTATGTTGAAGTACATTCAACATCGGGCGGCCTGCAGTACCAGAAGGTTCGCCATCGTCGTCAAACCCAACCACAGCACCGCCATCCGGTGCTCCTGCAACGAAGGCTGAACAGTGATGCGTGGCATCCGGGTATTCGATACGCTTTTCTTCGACAAAAGCCTGGGCTTCCTGACGAGAGTGGGCCGGAGAAATGCAGGTAATAAATCGGCTTTTTTTGACTTCGGTTTCAACCGTTATAACTTGGGCAGGGACAACGTAATCAGCAGACATGACGACCTGAGACAGCAATCGATCGGTAACGTAAGATTCTACCTGTAAACGTCAGTCTGTGACTTCGTCAAAGGTAAAATAACTTTTCAATGTTTCAACCAGATCGATAATATCATGACCCGCATTGACAATACTGTAGCCAGAGTCAAAATATTCCGGCCCAACATCAGGCTTACACCAGTGGCACCGTGAATCAAAATCCAGATACCGTTCCCCCATCTCATCATCGGGAAGAATAATACGCATATTATAAACAGCGCCAATCAATACAGGGACAGAGCTGATCAGCATTAAGCCATTACAACTGATGTTCCCGATACTCCCCATAACTCGCATGGTGTTACGGTTATAAATTTTCAGATAATCCTGCAACTGATGACGCTTAATCGAGCGGCGTTCCTTGCCACTGGGTGTTAACGACATATATCACGCCTTGTGTGTTTAAATATGAAAACCAGACACCATCATCTGAATACTTGTAATATTGAACTCAAATAGAGCAAATCGAATCTATTCAAACGTTTCCAACAACAGTTAAAGCAATAGATTTCGTCATTATCAAATGATCATTGCAACTTGATTGTTTTTCTTTTGTCGATCGCATCCTGGGTACGTGCAGCATCTTTAACCAGTGTTTTTCTATATTTTTTATTAGCGGCCAATAGCTCGTCCTGAATCCGTCCCAGACAATTCGTCAATTGAACACCTCCTTTTATGCTTAATTCTGCCCTGGCCATTTGTTTGGCATTATCTTCTTTTCTCATATCGTCAAGAGCAACAAGCTGGTTCTTTGATCGATCATCTAATTTTTCAACAGTGAGATGCCAGTCCCATTCTTTGGTTGGTAATCCGGACTTTTGAGTCAACATGATTGCGGTAGGATGTGGACCTTTTTTCGCTGGATAGAGATAACCTTTTCTATCATTTACGGTTCTGAATTGTTTTTTAAGCCCCGGCATTACTTCTCCCAGATATCCACACAACTTTCCGAAATTATTATTATTATTCTTATCCGAGGTAAATGTAACAGCAGATAATGCCCTGGCCAGTTCATGATAAAATACTTCTACGGCACTGCCCTGCTCCCGGCAAAACTCTGTGAGTGTGACTAAATCTCCACGCTCTTGCACTGCCCGGAGCTTATCATCCAGCTCTTGTTTGGCTGCGGCGACTCTATCCCATCCTGAAGTGGCCACAAGTCCGATATCTTTATTCCGTTTATTTTCAATGGGCTTACCTTTATTGCAAAGACTATCAATTTCTGAATATAAATGATCAGCCTTTGCCCACAATTGGCCGCAATGTTCTTTGAGTTCCTGTGGAATGTTATGTATCACTGTCTGAGAATCTGGCCTGATTCCCCTTGCCTGTAATTTAGCAATACATTCTTTAATTTCATCATCCATGTGCTCACTTTTGGCAACGGCCTCAAGGGATTCGTCTTTATTAAAGTTATCAAAACTCTCTCTTTCTATTTTCTGTAACTCTTTATGAACTTTGCTTCTCAACTGACCTTCAAATTCCTTAACATACACTTGATGGTTATATTCACCCGCACTTCCCACCGGAGTGATGACCTGGCCAAGATCAACCTTACCAAGCACCTTTTTGGCCCTGTCACCGCGCCAGGTATGAGCATTGGATAAAATCTCATCAACATCTGCGCGCTTACTCCCTCGCTCAAAGCTTGTCTCACAGGCTTTTACAAACGATGAATCTTCACGAAGTGCCATCATGGTAGCTATGGTTTCCTGAGACTGATTCTCCCCATACCACTGGGCTCTTTTGAAATCCGCCAGAGCGGTTTTCACTGAATGGGGAAAGACATTGCACTCCCAGGATTTGAGAAAGGTTCCCAGATCACGTTCAAGGTTAGTGTCATATTGGCCGTCCTCATCCGGAGGCGAAACATGCAGTTTGGCATGGATCACTCGTAACTGCTCAGGACTCACCTTATTGTCTAACTCGCCCAGCAGTTTCGCCATCGCTTCCTGAGCGCGCTCATCGGCTCGCTCACAGGCATTGGTCAGTTCTTTCTGCTTCTCACGGTACTCGTGGCTCACGCTGCCATTGGGTGGCAAGAATTTCGTATTAAGCACCATAAAGAATTCCTGCCCCCCTTTTATATTTAAAGGGCTCGACTTGCGAGAGAATCGACCAAACTCCTGGGCCATTATATTGCCGCGCCTGTTGTCATCTTCAAGCAAGCCAAGGTGGATACCGACACTGGTCGCACTTTGAGGACAATCCGTTCCGGTACCCTGCGTCTTGTCAAGGCGAACGTCGTAATCCTCAGGGTTCTTTCGTATCAACGCCTCCAATTCCGGTGAAACCACGGCGTCCGATTGCTGGTATTTTTCCTGTTTCGGATGGTACAAACAGAGCTGTTTCTGATCGTTGTAGTACAAAAGCCCCCGAGCCTTGCCACCTCGTGCTTCTTTCAGATAGTCATAATCCTTCTTAACGTGCATGAACCGGTCTTCACCATTATGGTTACCATCAAACAGAATGATCTGTTTATCCTTACCGGAACGCTCCATCACCTGCTTGAGGACATTAATTCTATTCTCCGGGTCGGATGTATCACCGGACAAGACAGGCGTGGTTTTCGATAGCCAGTTGAAAAGTCTGGCTTGGGTTGTCATGGCGTTCGATTCGCATTTTTTCGCTGCCTCTTGAACGGTGGCCGATTTCGTCAACCCAGCCATGGTAAAACCGGTTCCCATGGTGGCTGACAGACAGACTTTATTCTTACTGCCGCTCAAAAAGGCTGCCAGCAATTCGGCCACTTCGCGTTCATTTATCGGTTTCGTCCCGAGCACGCTTTGCGCACGGCTCATATCTGCGGCCTGCTCCTTAAACTCATCATTACTGCTTGGTGTGGATAACCGGTCATACTCATCAACAACCTTCAGGCCGTCGTATTGCAATGCATCCAAAATGTCGTCTAATAAGCGAATCTCTTTTTGCAACGTAGCCGGGGTTTCTTTACAGTGAGCCTGGTAGTCTGCCGCATCAATGGTTTTCAGCCGGTCCCTGAGCGTCATTAATAGCAGGACATCCTTTGTGGAGATACCCAGCGGCGCTTTCGCGGTCACCTGCGCTTTAATATCCTCCAACACCGCCGGTGACCACCATTTCTCGGGAACGCCGGAGTTGGGCACAAAATCTTTAAACAGATCCAGTCTGCGGTAGGTTACGCCGGAATCAGCAAAATAACCTGTCAGGGAGTGGTCCAGTTCAGCCTGGTTATTGGCTGGCGCAATGATCCGAACAGGATGATCTTTCCTGCTGGCCTGATCGGCAACCAGGGGAATAATTGTTTTACTTTTACCGTAACCGGTACCCAGCTGGAACACCAATGTATTACCTTTTGACGCTCTGTCTTTCCCCATTTTCTGCACAAATTTAAATGCTTTTTCAGCCATCTTTGGCTGATCGCCACGCAGGACCAGCCCGCCTTGCTCAAATGCAATCATGGCCCGGCTTTGTTCATCCAGACCACGACGGTAGTGGGACTCAATTCGTTCACTGGCTTCTTTCTGCGCACCAGCCAGTAGCGCCATATCCAGATTCAATGCCTGACAGGTGCCTTTAAACTCATCATCAGGCATCTGCTGGCTGTCAAAGCGCTCACTCCTGACCACCGCCAGTTTGTCTTTCAGAGCGTCCATACGCCGCCCCATGCTGCGACAGAAATCGCGCTCATTCTTCACCAGCATCAGTTGTACCAGGTCATCACAGAATGTGCCACGATTTACCCCGACCGACTCTGGCAGATGCCCGTTCTTAAACTGATTAATCGCAAAATCGACCAGTTCATCATCCCGGTAAAAATCCAGCTCTTTATCTTTATCTTTATTTTTATCTCTAATAGCAGTACCCAGCTTTCTGGTCAGATAGTCCACGCCCTCGCTCAACCGCAGCTGCCGGTCCCGATTCACTTTGACCACCTTGTCAAAATTCGATGCAACCTCATGGATTGAGCCGTCTGACCATTCCGGTGCATCCGGTTTAATTTCACAACCGGCAAATACCGACATGTTATGAAAAGCCCCCGCTTTGAACACCTTGAGGTTTTTCTCACCAAGTTCAATCAGCTCATTACTGCCAAATTTCTTCCGGCACTGCTCATAATAGCCTTTACCAACCTGATCAAAACTGGTATCAGGCGAGAGATTTTGATAGCGCTGATCCGCTGATTTCAAGCTGGCATTTTCCAGATGAGTCCCTACCTTCTTTTCATTTTCTTTTTTGTTCTGAAGATCGGTGTATTGACTCTTCCTTACCTTCCGCCCCGCCAGAAGCTCGCTTTGATCCTGGGTACCAATCAATTCCTGTAGAGCTCCATCACTGGATCGTTTTTCCACGTCAATGCGGGTTTGGTGATATAACGAAGCCAGCTTTTTCTGCGCATTCTTTGTTTTATTCCACTTGTCGCGGACCGACTGTACGCCACCTCTGAGCGCACTGGCTTTGGCCTTGTCAACCTCATCTGGCTTGTTATTGAAGAAGGCCTGACCAGGGCCTTTTGCTGCCCGCAGCAAAAACTCGGCATCGACCAATTCATCGTCACTGGTAGCATCTATAGATTTGGGCTTTAACTCTCCTTTGCCATCCGGCTCATACAGGAAATACCGGGGCTCCTGTGCCGTAGTCTGCAAAACCAGAATGCCTGGCTTGCCATCATCTGCTCTCACTGGCAACCAGTTGTCGGCAAAGGGAATATTGCTTTTCGGGTACTCGTAGAGAAAGCGGGGGTGTAATGTATAATGTTTGGTACCCAGCATGCCATGCCAGTCACCAGCCCGGTTTTTTTCAAAGATAATGCCCTCCGGTTTGCCGCCATCGATCGCTATACTTTCTGCCCCTTCATCCGCTTTTCGATAGTTGGCATTGGGTACGCCAGCAAAAAACTCACTCAGAGGGCCTTTACCTCTGCCAAGCCTGGTGACCGTAAAAGATCCTTCCGTGGTCGCTGCACCATCTTTTAAGGCTTCATAATCGAAGATGCTTTTCTGGTGAAATGCCTCCATAAACGCCAGTTTCTGGCCGGTTGTTTCCGGAAAATCCCTGGCATTGTCCAGCTTTTTCAGTAAACCATCACAACGTTCTTCCAGTTTTTTATATCTGGGCTGACCATCTTTTGCAGTTAATTTACCGTTGTGCTGATTAACTGACTCAGCAGCCAGTTTGGAATTGGGCTTTTTCAGATCACTCTGACAGGCTTGCAGAACAGCGAACTTACCCGGCATAGGATGCAGGTTGAATTGATCGCGAATATCCAGCAACCCTTTTGTCAATGCGGCATCCAGGTCCTCTGCCTTTGCCACGGCGGTATTGGTAATGCCTTCCTGCGCTGGCTTCAGGCTGTTCAACAGCGCCAGTAACCTCGGCCTGATGCGGGCATCTTCTATCAGCCTGGCGGCCTGTTTTTCACCGGCTGACGTACTTGTACCTGAAACCTCAGCGTCGGTTTGCGGGTCACCAAATACCTTACCCAGTTCTGCCTCCTGTTGCCGGATAGCTTCTGAGGCAAATTGCTCACCTCTGATACTCAATTTTCCCTGATGAACACGGGCGGGAATTCTCTGTGGGTCGAGCTGCTGTAACCTCTGGGCATACTGCATATAAAGCTTCTGCAGCTCCAAATGACGCTCTTCACCACCGGGAACTTTAGCAACCTCTGCGTTACATCTTCTGACTAACTCCCTGGACACCCGATCAATGGTTTGACCCACCAGGTAACTGCACGCTTCTCCATTATTAGATGCAAATACACTGGCCAGGTCTGGTAACACCTTCTCCATATAGTCAGCAGTTTTGGGATAGTTAGTGCTGGTCTTATCCAGATCTGCAAGCCACTTTTGGACTGCTGGTCCCGTTATTGCCCGGTTTGATTGATCAATACTGTCTTTTTGCTGCTGCAGACTTTCTTTGATACTGCTCGCTCTATCTTCAAGTACTTTACACTCTTTAGGGCGATTGCCATATTTATGATTAAAATCCTTAACGGTCTGATCTATATCTTTCCCCAAGGTTTGAATTTGCCCGGCAATCGCATTTCGCAAACGGGTATTACTTGGCTCAAGCTTTCTATCCTCTCCCTCCAGCCAGGTAATTTCTTTCTTTGATATCTCTGCATCCTTCCAGTTATTAAACTGCTCTACTTTAGCGGCCATACTGTTTACCGCTTGTTGCAGGGCAACCGTGTTCTGATGAACCCCGGAAAGTTGAACCGCTTCCTGGTTAACGGGAACAGTGTTTAAATACTGCTCCAATTCCTCGGGTTCCAGATCCGGTGCAGTTGGAGAAGTCGCCTCTGGACGTTCTGCTGGTGCTCGACTGTTGCTTTCTTCAGTCGTCTCAGAAGTGTTACTGGTTGGATCTACAGTAACTGCTTGATCATTTCTGTCAGTATGCTCTGATGATACGGGTGCTGGTGTGTTATCACCGTTCACTCCTGAGGCCGCTGCCATTAGACTACTTTTGTCGTCAATAGTCTCCGGCATCGGACTGGTTTCACGACTGGCAGTCTCGGTTTTCGCATTGGTTGAGGCATCAGCAAACTGTCGGGGTGGACTGTTTTCGTCGTCTTCCCCTTTCGCTTCGGGTATTAGGTCGGTTCCAGTTTCTGTGTCCACTGGCGAGGAAGGAGGGGTAACAGGGCGAGACCCACCCACTGATTCCTCAGCTTCACCCCCAACCGGACTTTGTCTGACGCCCATCTCTTCAGGCATCTTACTGATTGAGTCATCAGTAGCCGGTGAGGTCTGACTAACGGTAGCGGTCATCTCTGAAGCTGCAAGCTTCGGACTGGTTTCAACCCCTTTGTCAACTGCAGATGGAGGAGGAGTAAGACCTGATTTTTCAGCTTCATTCCTGACTGTATCTTTGTTGTCTTCAGCACCCTCAGGGGTCTGTCTGGTTGAGACATCAACTTCCCTGGAAATCGGACTGGTTCCGCGACTGGTGGTTTCGGGTTTCGCATTGGTTGAGGCATCAACAAACTGACTCGGTGGAGTGTTTTCGTCGTCTTCCCCTTTCGCTACGGGTATTGGGCCGGTTCCGGTTTCTGTGTCCACTGGCGAGGAAGGAGGAGTAACAGGGCGCGACCCACCCACTGATTCCTCAGCTTCACCCCCAACCGGGCTTTGCCTGACTCCCACCTCTTCAGGCATCTTACTGATTGAGTCATCAGTAGTCGGTGAGCTCTGACTACCGGTAGCGGTCATCTCTGAAGCTGCAAGCTCCGGACTGGTTTCACGACTGTTGGTCTCGGGTATCCCATTGATAGGGGCATCAGCAAGCTGTTGAGGTGTACTGTCTTCGTCGTCTTCTACTTTTGCTACGGGTGTTGTGCCGGTTCCACGACTCGTGGTATCGGGTATCGCATTGGTTGAGGCATCAGCAAACTGTTGGGTAGGACTGTCTTCGTCGTCTTCTCCTTTCGCCTTGGTCGTTGGACCCGTCACAGTTCCTGTGTCAACTGGAGAGGAAAGAGGCGTAACAGAGCGCAAACCATCACCTGACTCGCGAACTTCACCCTGTCCGGCTTCAATCTCTTCAGGCATGGGCCTGATTGACTCAGAAACCGATGAGGTCTGACTGCCTGTACTGGACGCCCCGAGTGTTTCTGGACTGGTTTCAGTTCCTTGATCAACTGAAGATGCTGGAGGAGTAGTGTCAGAACCATCATCTGGCCCTTTAGCTTCATCCTCAACTGTACGGTTTCCAGTCCCTTCAGGCATTGGCCCGGGTGAGCCATCAGGAACCGGTAAGGTCTGAGTGCCTGTAGTGGACGCACGCCGCGCTAGGGATGTTGGATTGGTTCCAGTCCCCTGGTCAACTGAAGATGAAAGAGAAGCAACGTCAGTACCATCACCTGATTTCTTGGCTTCATCCCCAACCGGACTTGTTTCAGTCCCTTCAGGCATCAGCTTGAGCGAATCAGGAACCGATGAGGTCTGACTGCCTGTAATGAACGCCCCCGGTGCTTCGGACGCTGGACTGGTTTTAATTCCCTGGTCAACTGGAGATAAAAGAGAGGCAACGTCAGAACCTTCATCTGATTTTCCAGCTTTATCCCCAACCAGACTTTTTACAGTCTCTTCAGGCATCGACCTGGGTGAATCAGTAACCGATGAGGTCTGACTGCCTGTACTGGACGCCCCGAGTGTTTCTGAACTGGTTTCAGTTCCTTGATTAAGTAAAGATGCTGGAGAAGCAGCATCATTATCATCACCTTGTCCTTTAGCTTCATCCACAACCGGACTGTTTTCAGTCCCTTCACGTATTGCCCCTGGTAAATCATCAGGAACCGGGAAGGTCTGAGTGCCTGAAGTGGACGCACGCCGCGCTAAGGATG
>NZ_JBLYNS010000063.1:0-28440 GCF_049310205.1 Endozoicomonas sp. ALC013
TCTTATATCCCCGCCCGCATTGGGCGAGGGTTTACGACGATTTTGCTAAGCAGCACACTGTTTTGGGTTGCTTCTGAACCATATGAAACAGTTCATCCCCCTTGCCCGTATTACCCCCCTTGGCTCAGCTCTTTCTTATCCAGCTCAAGGACAAAGTGCGCTTTTATATTATCTTTCCAGTCTTTTACCGGTCAGCAATGCAGATTGAATATAGACGATTTTCACATAACCAACATTTTTTTCACGCTACCTGGCATACGATCACCAACCGGGTCAAAACGGAAAAAAGAGACACTGCTTTAACGAGATTTAAAATTTGGAGTCTGATCACTATCATGAGAAAAATTGTATTACTTACATGTCTTTTATTTTCGTCATTGCTACGCGCAAATGAATTCGATCCCGGTCAGTACAGCGTTGCACCACTGTTGCCCGAAAAGTTGGTTGTGGTCCGTAGCCAGGTGTCCGGTGTTGTCGATGCCTACAACTTTGAAAATGGGGATCCGGTCAAAAAGGGCAACGCTCTGTTAGCCATCTCCGCCAGAGATTACACACTCAATCTCAATCTGGCCAGATATGAGCTGGATGTGAGCAAAAGTGAGCTGGCAACCCAGCAGAAACAGTTGGCACGTTTTCAGTCCATGTACAAGACCAAAGGTATCTCCGCCAGTGATCTGGATAACCAGACACGGTTGACTAATATCAGCCAGGCACAGCGTAATGCCAGCAATGTCCGATACGACATTGCCCGGGAAACCCTCAACAAGTCTGCTCCCAAGGCACCGTTTTCCGGAGTGATTGTTGAGCGTACTGTCGAGCTTGGGCAGTTTATCTCTGTCGGTGACCCTCTCTATACCATCGTTGATACCCAGCAGCTCAAAGCACGCTTTCATCTTCTGGAAGCGGACTTTACTCGCCTGAAAAAAGGCGACCAGCTGAAGGTGGTTGTGCCATCCATCGGGCAGTCATTGACCGGTCATGTGACTGTACTCTCTCCTGCTATTCAGGCAGATGCCCCCGGATTTCTGGTGGAGGTCACCGTCAATAACGGTGCCGGCAAACTGAGTGCCGGTATGGAGTCACGTGTTTATCTGGACGTCACTGGTCGCACAACCACTGGGGAAGCACGATGAACACATTGCTGGAACTGTTATCACTGCGCAAGTTTGCTGCCAAGGCGCTGACCTTTCTGATCATCGCTACCGGGGTGTTTATCGCCATTGGCCTGCCGATGGCAGAAAAGCCCCGTTACGACATGATGAGCGGCAATATCACCACAAGTTATCCCGGTGCCACGGCACTGGATATCGAGAGCAATATCACCAGCAAGATCGAGAAAGAGTTACTGTCGATATCCAGCATCAAGGAATTTACCTCCACGTCTGAGAACGGTAGCTCCAGTATCCGGGTGACTCTGGAGAGCGATGTCTCCGATCCAAATGCGACCTATCAGGATATTCGTGATGCACTGACCAAGGTCTCTGGGCTGCCCGCCGGTGTCACCGATGGGCCGACCTTTTCTGCGACAAAGTCCTATAGCCTGGACTTTATGGTGGTCGGTATCGCCGGTTCCGATGCGGTGTCGTACAGTGAGTTGCGAAAGCAGGCCAGGGATCTGGAGCTAAAAATACGGCAAATTGAAGGTATCGGTGATATTCATACCACAGACCTTCGTGATCCCGAGTTTCTGATCGCCCTGGAACCCATATCCCTGAAGCGCTACGGTCTGACCGTCGATGAAGTGGCCGCACTGGTTGCCCAGCGTAATGCACTGATCAGCGGTGGTCGTCTGGATCAGCTGAAAAACAGCCCTGAGCTGATTACCGCTGCCGAGCTGAAAAGTGTCGAACAGTTGCGGGAGATGATGATCGGTTTTGCCCCTCGTCTGAAGCTCAAGGATGTTGCCGGAGATATTCGGGAGAGTTTTGCCAAGGGCGAAGTCTACGGTTCGATCAATGGCAACAAGAGTATTGTTTTCGACCTGCGCACCAATGAGAGTGGCGATGTACTGAGTACGGCTGAAAACGTCCGCAATCTGCTGGCGAAAGAGCAGGAGCTGCTGGGCAAGAACTATACGCTGGGTGTCGGCTTTGATCTCTCTAACGAGATTCAGGAGAAAGCCTCGATTGTACAGAGTAATGGTCTGATTGGCCTCGGTCTGGTGCTGGTAACTCTGGCACTGTTCCTGAGAAAGCGGATCGCCCTGTGGGTGGCAATATCTATCCCGGTCTGTATTTTCGGTACCCTGGCAGTGTTGCCGGCCTTTGGTCAGATTCTCGATGTCTTTACCCTGTCTGCACTGATCCTGATTATCGGCATTATTGTCGATGACGCGGTCGTGGTCAGTGATCGTATAGTGGCACTGGTGGAAGAGGGCTACGAGCTGGAACGTGCCGTCACCGAAGGTATAAAAAGCGTTTTTCCAGCGGTGCTGGCCAGCGTGCTTTCCACCATGATTGCCTTTGTGCCGCTGCTGTTCCTGCCCGGTAACAGTGGCAAGATGATGTATGTGATTCCGCTCACCGTCATTATCGCCCTCTGTTTCTCGTTTATTGATGCACTGTTGTTTATTCCGGCACACCTGAAAGGCGTGTTCAAGCAGGGAGAGGCGGTTGCCAAAGAGGGATCCAGACAGCTTAAGTGGCTGAATACCATCGTTGCCAGCCTGATTCGCAAGCGTGCTGTTTTCCTGCCGGTTATGGTGGCCACCATTATTGGTCTGGGGGTGGTTTCGTACCAGAGTTTGACCTATCTGTTCTTCCCGGTCGATGGTGCTTACATTATCGAGATGGAAGCGGAAGCGGATACTGAACTTTCCCTGGATGAAGTCTGGAAAGAGACCCGGGCACTGGAAAAGATTATCAAGAATACCCCGGAAGTGGCGGCCTGGTACGGTCAGGTCGGAACACCGGCCAGCACCTGGGGTGTCTCCCTGGTACCGGCCAACCAGCGCGATCGCAGTGCCGAGCAGATCGTTGCCGACTGGGAGAAGCAGGCCGAGAGTATTACCGGCCTTGCCCAGATCGAGTTTGATGTCGATGGCGGTGGTCCGCCAGCTGGTCGTCCGGTAGACCTGCGGGTTGTCGGCGGCAGTGACGAAGGCCGCGAGAAGCTGGCCAATGGCCTAGTGGCATTTTTGCAGGAGATACCCGGCAGTCATCGGGTACGGCGAGATCTCAATGCACCATCACCACAGGCGCAGGCAGTGTTGCAGTACGACTGGCTCAACTATTACGGTATCAGCGCTACGCAGGTCGGAGATATTATCAAGTACGCTATTGATGGCCAGCGCGTGACGCGGGTCTTCAACGGTGAGGAAGAGGTTCACTTTCGTGTGGCGCTTGACGACAATGATCGACTGTTGACCGAGCTGGATGAATTGCTGGTGCGCGGCAAGAATAACCAGCTGATACCTTTGCGCAAGCTGGTACGCTGGGAATTTACCGATGCTCTGGCTGGTATCGACCATTACAACGGCAAGCGGGTAATTCGGGTTTCGGCGGGTCTGGATACCACCATAACCGATCCGGTGGCGGTCTTTGATCAGGTGCAGACCCGGTTCGCTACCGCTAACATGAGCACCGATTATCAGGGTGCGAGTATTATCGTTACCGGCCAGATTCTGGAAACTCTGGAGGCGGAGCGAGGATTTTCTGTTGCTATCGGTTTTGCCCTGTTTGGCATCCTGCTACTGCTGTTGCTGCTGTTTGACCGTGTCTTCGAAACATTGATCGTACTGTCTGTTATTCCTTTGGGTATCTGCGGTGCACTGTTTATCCTGTTCATCCATGGTCAGGTACTGAGCTTCTTCGCCATTATCGGTATGATCGCCCTGATCGGTATTATGGTAAACAACAGCCTGGTGCTGGTATGGCACCTGATGGAGACCGAGCAGGCATGCACCAGGGCGAATATGGTGGAGTTTGTCATCAAGGGTACCCAGAGCCGTGTACGTCCTATTTTGCTGACAACGGTGACCACTGTTGCCGGTCTGACCCCCCTGGCCTATGGCCTCGGCGGCTACGATAACTACATGTCGCCCATGGCGCTGGTCGTTGGCTGGGGCTGCGTGATCTCGATGATGGTAACATTGACTGTGATTCCTTCCCTCTACCTGCTGGTTAAACAGCGGCAGTTTGGTAAGGCCTGATCGTTGATCTTTATGCGGGGACTCAATAGTTGAGTCCCTTTTTTTATTCTGGTTTTTATTGTGGAGCGGCCAGTGGAAAGAATACTGCTGATTGAAGATAACCGTGAAGTGGCAGGTGTTATTTTTGATTACTTTGAGAGCCTGGGTGTTGAGCTGGACTATGCCGATAATGGCGAGCAGGGTTTGCAGCTGGCGATGGCCGAGAAGTTTGATCTGATCCTGCTTGATCTTATGTTGCCCCGGATGGATGGCCTTACTGTCTGCAACAAACTGCGCGATGCGGGCAACAGTACGCCGGTATTGATGCTGACCGCGCTGGATAATCGGGAGGATATGCTAAACGGCTTCAGGCACGGGGCGGATGATTACCTGACCAAGCCCTTTGATCTTGAGATTCTGGAGGCGCGCATGAATGCGCTGATCCGCCGTTACCACGGCAAAACCGCGTCCTCCACGATTACCTTCAAATCGTTGCATATCGATCAGAAGACGCGGCAAGCCTATCGCAATGGTCAGTTACTGACGTTGAACCCCACCACCTACACGATACTGGAGCTTCTCTGCCAGCAGGCACCAGAAGTTGTTACCCGCCAGGAGATAGCCCGAAAACTCTGGGACGATGATGACGAACCCGGCAGTGATGTTATGAGAAGCCATATCTATCAACTGCGCAGCCAGTTGGACAAACCCTTTGCCACGCCGATGTTAGTGACCATTCCCAAGGTCGGCTACCGGTTAGAGGAAGTGTGATGCCCATTCGTTATCTGGTCAGCACCAAAACCATGACCGGTCGTCTGGCCGCTTTTTTTGCTGCCATCTCGATTTTTGTCGGTATCGGCACTTTCAGCATGGTGCACTGGGCGTTGCGCTGGTCGGAGGATCGGGTGAGTGAACGGCGCATGCTGATTGATCGTGATGAAGCGATTGCACGCTTTCAGACGGGGGAAAGTGGCAAAATCACGCTCGATGTCCAGACCGTGGCATACAACGATATGTCTCTGTTGCCGCAGGTTTATCAGGTAGTACTTCGTAACGAAAGGCATCACTTGAGAGAGGTCGCTGCGCTTAATGGTGCTGGCGGCGATCTGCTTTACAAAGGCAGTTACTCCGATCAAGACGGCAAGCACGATCTGGTGCTGGTATCAAAAGTTGACAGCGTTGAGTTGGGCAAGTGGGAAATCATCTCTATCAGTTCGATCGTTATCTGTCTGGTCTTTTTGCTAATGGCTCTGTTTGGTATTTTGCTCTACCGGCTCTCCAAAAACCTGATCGCGCCACTGAATGCCATTGCCGAACAGCTGGAAAGGCAGACCGGTGATTCCAACGCCGAGTTTACCGTCTCCCGCCTGGCTGCTGATGAGTTCAAAACGTTAACGCGCCATCTGAATCAGTACCGTCTTGATCTGCACCAGACCCTGAAGCGGGAGCAGGCCTTTGCCTGCTATGCCAGCCATGAACTGCGGACACCGCTGACTGTTGCCAAGGGGGCAGCGAAACTGCTGTCCCGTGGCGAGAAAACAGCATTTCAGGAACGACAGGTAACGCGCATCACCGATGCTATCGAGCAGATGGGTACCATGGTTGATGCGCTGCTGGCTATGGTGCGTTACGAGCGCAATATGGATGATGCGCCGTTGCGTACAGTGACCAAAACGGAGATAGAGGCCATTATCGCAGTCAATGCTTCGGCTGCCAGAGGTAAACAGCTGCGTACTGTCCTTACCTTTACTGACGAACCGGAAATTCGCGCGACACCTGCTGTCTTGAATATGGTGCTGGGTAATCTGATTCGTAACGCGGTAGCCATAACACCTGATGGGGAAATCACCATTCAGGTCAGCAGGGAGGGTGTACAGGTGATAGATGACGGCCCCGGACTGGGCGACATTCCTCGTAAAAACGGGCACGGGCTTGGCCTGTTGATTGTCGATGATCTGGCCCGTCGTTATGGCTGGACGTTTACCCTTGCCAACCATGCGGGACGCGGCTGTCTGGCCGAAATCGGTTTTTCTTGAATATTTTCCAATTCCTTTCACCCTTTTTTTACACGTCCATGGGTAATCTACGCATATCGATAAACACATGAGTGAACAGGACATTCACATGACTGATATGCCGATGAGCGTTGTTATCATTACGCTGAACGAAGAAAAGAATATTGGCCGCTTGCTTGATGATCTTCAGCAGCAACTTTTTGGATATAGAGGGATGTTTACCCCTCTCCCCACAACACCATAAATGGAACCAAATAATCATATTGAGGTCGAAAGGCGGTGTTTATAGCCAAGTGTGCAGGGTTTATCTTGAAAGCGACAGCATTAACCTACTCTCACCCAAAGCCTGTTTTACGGGTTGGTCGACAAACCGGTTCCAACGGGATTCCTGCCCCCTCCGGCAGCACATTTATCGGTAAAAGAATATCAAATCTTCAGTCTAACAGAGGGAAAACCACTGCCCCGGATGAAGGCAAATGGATTGAGGACGCCTTTTGGAAAAGAAAACCATTAAACGGGCGTCATGTGACCTCGGCGGTGGTGCTTCAAGCTTATTATAAATATGACAAGAGCTCTCTAAGGCCTGGCCTCTTCCTGCAAAAACTTTGCTTGAAGAACATTCTACATGGCAATAAAAAGATTACCGCAGACCAGGTCATGCAAGAACTCAACCGGGAACCAGTTCAAAGCAACAAGCAGGCATTGGCGATAGCACGCTTCAAAGCGGAATGCTGCCATAGAGGTCTGTTGTTGAATAACCAGAAGGTCACACCGGAAGCGGTGGTTGAAGGTTATCAGGCGGCCAATGCCACACTGGAGTTAGCCCGTTTCAAGCAGGAATGTTGCCTGAACCACCTGCCGTTAAATGGCAGGGAAGTCACACCGGATGAGGTGGTTAAGGGTTTCCCGAATAGTCCGGAAGGCAGACTGGGGGTAGCGCGCTTCAACGAGAAATATTACCTGAGAGGGCTGGCGTTGGATGACCAGCAAGTCACGCCGGATACAGTGGCCAGGGGTTATCTGGCCATCAATGCGACACTGGAGCTGGCGCGCTTCAAAGAGACATGTTACCTGAAAGGCCTGCCGTTGAATGGCCAGCAGGTCACACCGGACGAGGTGATTACGGATTATGAGACCGCCGGGGCAGTACTGGAGCTGGCACGTTTCAAAGCTGAATGTTACCTGAAGGGCTTGTCTTTAAATGGCCAGCAGCTTGCATCGGGGGCAATAGCCAGGGATTTTCAGGAAGCCAATACGACACTGGACCAGGCACGCTTCAAAGAGGATTGTTGTTTCAGGGGCCTGACGTTGAATGGTCAGCATGTCACACCGGATGCGGTGGTTAAGGATTTTCGGGCAGCCAGGGCAACTCTGGAGCTGGTGCGCTTCAAAGCAGAATGTTGTCTGAAAGGTCTGCCGTTGCATGGCCATCATGTCACACCGGATGAGGTGGACAAGGAGTTCCCGGACAGCCCGGCAGGCAAACTGGGCAAAGCACGCTTCAAAGAGGCATGTTGCCTGAGGGGCCTGCTGTTGCATGGCCAGCAGGTCACACCGGATGAGGTGGTCAGGGACTTTCAGGAAATCAGGGCAACACTGGAATTAGTGCGCTTCAAAGCCGAATGTTGCCTGAAAAACCTGCCATTGAATGGCCAGCCAGTCATACCGGATACGGTGGTTAAGGATTTTCAGGCCGCCAAATTAATACTGGAACTGGCCAGCTTTAAGGGACAATGTTGCCTTTTGGGCCTGGCGTTGAATGGTCAGCAGGTCAAACCGGATTCAGTGGTTAAGGATTATCAGGCCGCCAGGGCCCCACTGGAACTGGCACGCTTCAAAGCAGAGTGTTGCCTGAGGGGCCAGCTGTTGAATGGCCATAAAGTTGCACCGGATGAGGTGATGAAGGATTTCCCGGAATGTCCGGAAGGCAAACTGGGGGCGATGCACTTTAAAGAGCAATGTTGCCTGAATGGCCTGGCGTTGAATGGCCAGCAGGTCATGCCGGATGAGGTGGTTAAGGATTTTCAGACCGCCAGGTCGACACTGGAGCTGGCACGTTTCAAAGCGGAATGTTGCCTGAGGGGGCTGTTGTTGAATGGCCAGGAGGTCACACCGGATGAGGTGGTCAAGGGTTTCCCGGTGAGTCCGGATGGCAAACTGAGAATGGCGTATTTCAAAGCGGAATGCTGCCTGAGGGGCTTACCGTTGGGTGGCCAGCAGGTTGCACCGGATACAGTGATTAAGCACTATCAGGCACTTCAGGCCAAATTGGAGTTATCGTACTTCAGAGCGGCATGTTACCTGAAAGGCCTGCCGTTGAGTGGCCAGCAGTTCACACCGAATGAGCTGGACAAGCAATTCCCGAATAGTCTGGAAGGTAAACTGGGGATAGCGCGCTTCAAAACGGCCTGTTTCCTGAGGCAACTCCCGTTGAATGGCCAACTGGTCACACCGGATGAGGTGGTTAAGGGTTACCGGGCCGTCAGGGCAACCCGGGAGCTGGCACACTTCAAGGCGGAATTTTGTCTGAGGGGTCTGCCGTTGAATGGCCAGCTGGTCACACCAAATGAGGTGGTTAAGGAATATGAACGGGGAGGCTGGTTGCACGATCGAGATTTTTTTTATTCTCATCTGCCATTGTCTGCAAAATCTCAGTTAACTTTAAGTATTTCATGATTTCATGAAAGTAACGCCAGTTAAAATATCGATAATGATACTTAAAGAAATAGACTACCGCTCATTAACCACTTTTTGTTGTAGCAAAGAGTGGTATGTTTGATGCCCTTCCCCAGCACAAAATAAATGGAACCTGACAGTTATATTGAGGTCAAATGTCGTTATTTGTAGTCAGGGGATTATTTTGCAAGCAACAGCCTCAGCTTACTATCACCCGGGGCCTGCCAGCCGGGTTGATCAACAAGCCGGTTCAAGCCGGTTTCCTGACCGCTTCGAAAGTACCTTTAACGGTAAAAGAGTCACCAGCCATCAGTATTATGGAGGTGCCACCGTTCCCCCGGATGGCAAAGATGTTGAGGATGCCTTTTGGGAAAAAAAACCATTACAAAAACGTAAAATAACCCCGGCTGATGTACTTACCGTTTATGGAATGGACACCAGTTCTCTTAGAAGCGGCTTCTTCCTGCAAAAGCTCTGCTTACGGAACATGCGATGTAACAGAAGAAAGATTACTCCGGATCAGGTCATTCAGGAATTCACCCGGATGCCAGACCGAAATCATAAGTACAAATTAGCGATAGCGCGCTTTCTGGATCAATGTTGCCTCAGAAGACTGCCGTTGCATGGTCAACAGGTCACACCGGATGCGGTGGTTAAGGGTTATCAGGCAACCGGGGCAGCACTGCCGCTGGCGCGCTTCATAGCGGAATGCTGCCTGCGGAGGATGACAATGTATGGCCAGCCTGTCACTCCGGATTTGGTGGTTAAGTGTTTTCAAGCCGCCAAGGCACCCCTGGGGATAGCGCGCTTCAAAGCAGAATGTTGCCTGAGGAGGCTGCCGCTGAATGGCCAGCCGGTCACTCCGGATGCGGTGGTTAAGGGTTTCCGGGCCGTCAGGGCCACATTGGAGGAGGCACGCTTCAAGGCAGAATGTTGCCTGAGACATCTGCCCTTGAATGGCCAGACGATCACTCCGGATGAAGTGGTTAAGAATTATCAGTCAGTCGGGGCAACACTGGAACTGGCACGCTTCAAAGAGGCATGTTGCCTGAGAAATCTGCTGTTGAATGGCCAGCCGGTCACTCCGGATGCGGTGGTCAGGGAATATGAACGGGGAGGCTGGTGGCGCGAAAGAAATATTTTTTGTTCTCAGCTGGGATTGAGTGCAGGAGAGTCGAAAATTCCTGCCCGGATAACAAGGAGGTATTAGAAGCGTTTAGTTTTAACCACCAGCAGCAAAAGTCCCCCTGCCTGTTCCAACATTACCTGCCCTGCTTTTAAGGGTAGGCAGTGTTGCATAGGAATCTTTATCGCTGACCAGCATATAAACACCACTGGGCCTTATTCCCGTTCGCCTGGCGTAGGCTTTCACGGAAGGGTAGTTGATTCCTGTGTCCGGATTATAACAACTGCCATCTGGCCGCTGCATAATATAGTGATCCCGCCTGACTTTGAGACCATGATCATCCAGACCGAGCATTGAGTAATTGCAAACATGTACAAGCAGCCGCTCATTCCGGCACAACCTCGGCGGTGAAGTGCGATGCACCGGACAATATTTTTTAATTTCTCTCCAGCTTACAGGATCTCTCTGCCCGAAATACCACTCGGTAAGCCATGATGAGCAATATAAGCGACTATCAAGCCCAAGCAGTCTGGTAGCATTCCTGATACCCACCGGACCAGAAGCAGGGCCGTTATTCAGGTCTCCAAGAAGATCAGGCTGCAACTCCCCATTACCACTGACAAGCCTGCCGGTAATTGCATAAATCGCCGCCTCAGCACTTCTGTCCAGAATGGACTGACCATTAAATTGATAGAGTCTATTGTTGGGTATTTGATTTATACCAAGCTCATAAGCTGCTTGCTGCAGGCACCTTGCCGCACAGCTATTGTGATACTGTTGCTTTGGCAAGGTATTGAAGTGGTTTTCACCCACCAATGTTACGCGCCTGCTGTCCAGGTAAGACTTGATAAATCTGGCATCACGCAAATCCCAGATTTGCTGGACCAAATCGGATTCCGGCACCGTCACTTTCCAGCGAAACAGCCAATAGGCAAATCCTTTAAGCCTGCCCAATCCCTTGCCGGTATTGTAGATACAGGATGCAGCATCACGACCGGAAAACTGCACATAACCTTCACTGATAGCAACACCCATATTGTCTTCCCTGAATAGCTGTCACAACCCAACAATGGTTGGGCATTTGGAGTATCTTACTTTGTCATTACCAAAACTTGAGTGACGAAGAAGTAAGCAAACCTGACAATTGATACCACTTAACCTGATCGATCCCCCTCCGGGAGCCATCCGGGACATGATTAACCACCGGCCCCGCTGGGTATGCATTGTGATCACAGATTAATAACCGTCAGTTCGACACGCTATTTGAACACTCTCTGTGCTGGTTCCATGCCTGTCGGCCTCAGGCAAAACTGATTCCTGCCAATAACAGGGAGCGAGCCGCCCGTGACTGGATAGAAAAGCAATACTGGAACGATATAGAGGCTTATTGCGAGACGCCAACAGAGGCTCCAGCTTGAACAGGACTTTAACCACAGGGTGGGTAGATTACCCGGAACTTCGTACGGAACTGGGTAAAATTTATCTGGCCCGTGAGGAATTGCTACCACTGCATAACAACCTGAGTGAACGACAGATCAGGGAATATGTGAAACATTTCCTTGCAATGCGTGGCAGACCATATATGACTCTATCTTTCGACAAACCTGGCTATCAAAGGAAAAAATGAGTCAGATTGAGGACAGTTAATCCACTCAGGGACTGGATCGATCTCTGTTTTATCTCTTCTGACAATGCGAATCGTGTTGAATTGTTCACTATATCTACTGATACTTTCCTCGAGCTTATGAATCGCTATATTTGACAGACAACCAAATGCAGATATATACAACGAGTTCCCGAGATAAAATTGAGAGTGTATTGGTTTAACAACGCCATCAACAGAGGTTTCACAAAACTGGACAATATCGCCCTTTAGGGGGCTTGCCGGGTCGAAGGGGAGTGTTTTTGCCTCTGGCAAAGACATATACCAGTCCTCCCATTGTGCATGGGTACGATCGATATCGTCGTAATAATTTATCCCGAATGCCAAATAATTAGCTAGCATATGACAACTCGCTCCAAGAGTTACCTCACCAGATCCCCACCAATTACGTATTTTGTCCGTTTGCCTGTATGAGATACAACCTGCAACACCTTTTTGCAATATTTGTACAATCCTGGACTCAAAACATTGTTGATACAAAGTCTTATTCTTTTCAGGAATGTCGCCAATGATCGCTGATTCAGTTAAAAGGGGAAAAGCTTTTTCTTGCTCTAAGCTTTCATACTGAACACCATCTATGTCAAAACAATATCCAGATATGGCATTCTCCTTGATAAATGGATAAGGACAGGAGGCTAACGAATAATATGAAGCGGGTGAGTGTACCCTCTCTAGAGTATCTTCCTCTTTGCGGCTGCCTTCAGCCATCGTTTTTAATGGCTGTTCAACTTTATTTTCACAATTTACGCTAACAATTGTGCGAGACTTCAGAAAAGACGACTCCGCATTTTGTTGCATCTCTGGAATAGATATACCCTCGCCTGCATTTGAGCCCTTATCACTTTGGGGAGAGTTTACAGGCATATGATCGCCCATTGACATTGTATTCAAACCTGTCCGAAGAATATCCATGTTATCTCTCATAAGCAGTTGGTAAGTAACACACCTTCAATTTCTTTTAGGTGAGGCAGATGGTAACGATATTTCTCAACCAGCGTGCCAGCAATAAAACTTACATCGGCAAAGCTACGATCAAACAGGCCGGAGGGTGCTGCTGCCGTGCTCAGGGTTTGGTCTGCCTTGTGGCGAACGACATCTCGCTGGTATTTCAGGATGACGTAACTGCCTGGCCTCTGCGCCAGACGGTGAGTGTATTTGTAATCAATGGTTTCATACTGGTCGGCATTTTTACCCTGCATTTCAGGTGCAGGGATATGAATCAGTTCAACCGGTACGCCTTCTGTGAAGCGTAACCCCTGGTCAGTGACACAGCCATCAGGTCGATATTTTTTTCTGCGCTCGCAGGTAATGGTTTCCATTTCTGGTGGCTGCTCAGATCCAACGCCCTGGAGGATCTCGCCAAATGCAAATTGATTCGGATTGTCGATCAACCGTTTTTCAGACTTTTCATCAAACAACTGTTGTTTAAACCAGTCCAGCTGATGTTTGAGAGATGCGTTTTCCTGTTTCAGGAACTCAGCGACAGATCTCTGTTCATGCAACAACGCCTGGAGCTGTTGCAGGTGAGAAAGCTGAGTGGCAGGCACAGGTGCTTTTTCCAAAAGAGTCATAGCGTTTGACTGTAGACACTATTCAGAATGTTTGCTGGCCGATATATCAGATTTTACATAACGCTTGTGGTAACGGACTGAGCGGGTATCAATGCCATCAATAATCATTTTAAGATCCGTTAATGCGAGTAACTGCCTGGCGACATGATCAGGATGAGAATAGAACTGCCCTTGCTCCAGGCGCTTACTCCAGATTCAGTACCTGTGATTCCGGGAAAAACATGATCAGCGTCGCATGTGGAGGATCACGCCATCCGGTAATTCGAGTTCCATATCCCACTTTCTGTTTGACTACGGCTAACACAGACAACCGAAAGCCAGTACCAGATCTCATTGAAGATTTAACCGGCTGGCTCTATGGGTATAAGGATTATATTTCAGAAAAGTTAGTGGCTTGGTTGAAAGAGAAAGGCTTAAATCTGGTAACGAAAGTGAGAAAGAACATGAAGCCAAAGGGGCTGACAGCATCATATTGATGTTTCTACACTAACAGAACGTGTACCGATGGCTTTCTGAGCGTCGAACTCACGTTAAATAAATTCGAACCAACAATAGCCATAACCTATAGTGTCGATTCCATGGCCTGTGTACAATCGAAGCTACTAATAAAGCCCCCCTGGCCCACGACTGCAAATGATGACTTATACAACCGCTCTGAGTAACAGCCTGCCCCGAAAGCTGGCAGCCATTGCTATCGCTGCGCTGATTCCTGCACTGATGACTGCCTGCTCATCACAGCCCAAAAGCCCACTTGTGCCAATCGCAAAATCGATCAAAAGCATCGACCAGCAGCTGGCCGAGGCAGCGCGACTCAGTTACCCGGAGCGAGCTACCCGGACGCTTGCCATCACCAGAGAGCTGATGAGTAAGGAACCGACCCGCACACAGCAGATTCTGGATCAAATGCCGTACCAGCAACTGCCCAAGCCAATCCAGGCGGAACTGGCGGTTCAGCAGGCTCAAATTGCCCAGATCAACAGTCAGGACTGGGCGGTGTTTGAGTGGCTTGATCGCGAGGCGGTTATTGTCAGTAACAGCACTGCCATTAATGCCCGGGCGCATACTCTGAAAGCACTGGCCTATGCCAGGTTTGGTGAATATCAGGCTTCCCTGGATGAGTGGCTGCTGGCTGGCCCCTACCTGACAGAAGCAGAACGTGAACCCCATTACGACAGTTTCTGGCAGACACTCCTGCATGTCCCGGCAGAGCGGCTCGACAGCCTGTATCAACAGGAAAAGTCACAAAAACTGAAAGGTTGGTTGGCCCTGGCCATAATCTATCAAACCGGTCGCAGCCTGGATCAGCAACTGGCCGGACTTGAACAGTGGAAGCGGGACTGGTCATCCCATCCGGCGCACAAGTATCTGCCCGGGGACTTTGAAACCCTGAAGAGCAGCTCAACCAGGCGTCCTGACAAAATCGCTCTTCTATTGCCCCTGTCCGGAAGGCTGAGCAAGGTCGGTGAAGCCCTTAGAGACGGCCTGCTGGCCTCTCACTATAAAGCCATGGGGTCCGGAGAACCTCTCCCGGAACTTCAGTTTTATAATACCCAGGACACCGATATCAACGATCTCGCCACCCGGGCCATTGAGGAGGGAGCACAGCTGATTATTGGCCCTCTGAGTAAAAGCCGGGTAAAAGCGATCAACAGTGATGTTACCAACCGTATCCCGGTTCTGGCGCTGAACTATATTGAGGACGCAGCCGACCCGCTGTCCGTTGATGGCACCTCGGCAACACCGGCCGGGTATCGTGCGGGTCTCTACCAATTCGGGCTCTCGGCAGAAGATGAAGCCATTATGGCCGCTGAACGAGGCAAACTGGATGGACACATGACGGCCATTATCATTACGCCGAACACCGAGTGGGGCAAGAAAATCAACGCCACTTTTACGGCCCGATGGGCAGAGCTCGGCGGTAAAGTTGTCGGCTCCGGCGAATTTGACCCGCAAACCCAGTTCAGTACCCTGGCTGGCAGCCTGTTGCACACCGATCAAAGCGAAGCGAGAGCCAGACAGCTGAACCGTGTTCTGGGTGAAGAGCTGGGATTCCAGGCTCGTCGACGCCAGGACGTGGACATGGTCTTTATTGGTGCCAGCCCCCAGGAAGCAAGACAGATCAAACCTGCCCTGGCCTATCAATACGCGCGCAATGTTCCGGTCTATGCAACATCCAGCGCATTTTCAGGCATTACCAATACCAGTCAGGATCAGGATATGGACGGGATTCGGGTTCCTGTCATGCCGTGGTTAATTCCCGGAACACCAGACCCGCTGGAACAACAGATCAATACCCTGTGGCAACAATCCAAAGGCCAACTGGGCACACTTTACGCGCTGGGTGCCGATGCCTACAGGCTCTACCCAAGACTCCAGCAACTGGCAAACCTGCAAGGCAGCCAACTGCCGGGAATGACCGGATCATTGAGTATTGCTCCGAGTGGAAAAGTCCGTCGTGAACTCTCGTGGCAAATATTCAGGAATGGCCGACTCACGCCACTCCCTATCGTGAAGCCCAAAACCCCGGAACGTGTCACCTCTGTGAAAAACAGAGTGACCAAACCAGCAACCACCACTACTTCCGCCCTCTATGCCCTGGAAGCTCAACCTTAGTAGCAGAAAGGGTGCCGAGGCAGAAAAAAGCGCCCTGTTGTTTTTGCAGCAGCAGGGACTGACCCTTTTGCATAGAAATTTTGCCTGCAAAGCCGGTGAAGTGGATTTGATTATGCTGGACCATGCCACCCTGGTTTTTGTCGAAGTTCGCTCCCGAAGCCATGTCCAATTCGGTAATGCCGCCAGCTCAATTGACCGAACCAAGCAACAGAAAATTCGCAAGACCGCCGCCGTTTATTTGCAAAAATACCGCCAGCACAGCCACAGGATCTGTCGATTTGATGCAATATCCATTGACAATCATGACGGCACAGGGCAAAACAGCTTAAAATGGATTAAAAGTGCTTTTTAAGAAATGATCTTAGAAGCAGAGAAATCTTCTGATCGCTGTTCAGAAGAGCGACTTCAGAAGAAAGAAAACCGGATGGTTTTCATTTCAAGGTTTCAGGCATGCATGAACGTATAACGCAACACTTTTCCGACAGCATCGACGCCAAAATCCGCTCGGCCGATACGCTCCCTCCGCTCATTGCCGACGCCGCAGAGCTGATGGTTCAATCTCTGCTGAACGAGGGAAAAATCATGGCCTGTGGCAATGGCGGCGCAGCCGGCGATGCCCAGCACTTTGTTTCTGAGCTGCTTAACCGGTTTGATCGTGAACGCCCTGCCCTGCCAGCCCTGTCACTTTGCGCAGACAGCCTGACCATGAGCTCCATCGCTAACGATTCCAGTTACAATGAAGTGTTCTCTAAACAGATACGGGCACTGGGTCACGAAGGTGACATACTGCTGGCCATCTCAGCCCACGGCAACTGCCCCAATATGGTTCAGGCCATACAGGCCGCCCATGACAGGAACATTCAGGTGATCGCCCTGACCGGCAAAGACGGTGGCGACATGGCGCGCCTGCTCCACCCGGAAGAGGTGGAAATCAGGGTGCCCGACATAAGCCCACAGCGCATACAGGAAGTGCATACCCTGGTTATTCATTGCCTGTGCGATCTGATTGATGAGTTCCTGTTTTCCGCTGAATAACCTGGCAAACCTTAATTTTTCACTATGCATGAGGGTCATCATGAAACCTATCGGCATTGCGCTCTACACCTGTCTGCTCACCGGATTACTGACCTTGTTAAGTGGTTGCGCCGCGCTGGTTGACTCCGTTAACGAAGAGCCTGTCAACATTGATAACAGCAAACGGACCTGGGGGTCCTGGGTAGATGACCAGACCATTGAAACCGTCACCGCTGTGAACATTAACAAGGCAGATCCGGCCCTGAGAGGGTCAAGAGTCAAGGTGATCAGCTTTAACGGTACTGTCTTGCTTATTGGCCAGGTTCCCAACGCAAACCTGAAAAGGCTGGCTGGTCAGACTGCACAGAGGGTGGAAAAGGTCCGTCAAGTCTACAATGAGCTGGAAATTGGCCCGAACGCCGATATCCTGGTGCAAAGTAACGACAGCTGGTTAACCACCAAAATCAAAACCTCAATGGTGACCAATGAAGCCGTTGTCGCTGACAGAATCAAAATCAATACAGAACAGGGAACGGTTTATCTGATGGGACTCATTACTCCCAAAATGGCACAGGAGGCCGTATCGATTGCCGCCAATACCTACGGAGTCTCACGAGTCGTAAAGGTGTTTGAGTACGTTCAATAATCAGCATAGAGAAATACCCATCGAACTTTCGATTGGTAAGTAGCTGGCCATATGAAATCATATATTTCTGGCTACTTGGGCAGGTGCTATGCGAGGCACAACGGAGGGAGCATAGCCATAGCTATGTGACCGCAGTTGTAACGAAGCAGAGTGCCTGAACAAGGAGTCAGAAATATATGATTTCATATGGTTAGCTACTTAGGTTTTTTTGATGAGCTGGAAGCCGGTCAACACAACTGATACCCGCTTATCGAATTGCACCGTAAGAAGCATTTTGACCAGCACGCAATGATGAGCATTCACTGGATGAATGGATTTTTCTTTCTCTTATGGCTTTTTTTATCATTTTCACAGTTTCTTTGTCTCCGCGATTGACCAGGGCGGCACTAAGAGGTGCCTTGGTGAAAGAATAACGCCCCAAGTTCAATATTTTCAATTTTTTCTCTGGGTCTGCTCCATTAGCTAATAAGAGTCTGACAATCTCATTATTACCATTCTGAGCTGCATAAAAGAGCGGCGTGGCCCCCTTTTTAGTAGCCAGGTTAACATCAGCCCCTTTGTTGATCAGCAACCGGGTCAGCCCAACATACCCTTTTTCCGCAGCATAAGAGAGCGGCGTGGACCCGTCTTCAGTAGCCAGGTTAACTTTAGCCCCCTTGCTAATCAGTAGCCGGGCCACCTCATCATTATCCTCCTGAACTGCAAAATAGAGCGGCGTAGTCTCCTTATAAGTAGCCACGTTAACTTCAGCCCCTTCGTCGATCAGCAGCCGGATCAGCCCAACATACCCTTTTTCCGCAGCATGAGAGAGTGGTGTGAACCCCTTTTTAGTTTTCAGGTTAACATTAGCCCCCTTGCTAATCAGTAGCCGGGCCACCTCATCATTATCCTCCTTAACTGCAAAATAGAGCGGCGTAGTCCCCTTATAAGTAGCCACGTTAACATCAGCCCCTTTGTCGATCAGCAGCCGGATCAGCTCAACATGCCCTTTTTCCGTAGCAGTAGAGAGTGGTGTGTACCCCTTTTTAGTTTTCAGGTTAACATCAGCCCCTTCGTGGATCAGCAGACGGGACAGCTCAACATACCCTTTTGTCGCAGCATCATAGAGCGGCGTGTACCCTTTGTTACCAGCCTGGTTAACACAAGCCCCTTTGCCGATCAGCAGCTGGGCCAGCTCAACATGACCTGCTTGCACAGCATATCTGAGCGGCGTGAACCCATCTTTAGTGACATAGTCAACATAAGCCCCTTGACCGATCAGTAGTCGAGCCAGCTCAACATGACTTCCAGCAACTGCAATAACCAGCAAGGAAACGATATCCCCGGATTTTTTGGATCGGTAATCCTGGTAAACAATAGATCTGTGCTTTTGCAGTTCCCTATCCAGACGGCCGAGATCACCGACCCTGCAGGCCGCCAGTGGTTCGGGCTCATTGTAGGGATTGGCAAAGCTTGCTCTGGAATTGGCAGAACCGGGTTGATCAAATCGCTGATAGGAGGACAATCCAAAAAACCTGCTAATTGATTCCATAGATCACCTCATTGTCTGGTCTGGTGTAGAAAAGCGCCCTTAGCGGGGATGGCAGAAAATTGAGGATAAAAAATCGGAAATTTTTAGACCAATCGGCAAGGGCCATGGGTGGTAGCCCCCGGCCAACAACCCGAATGTTGTTCAGGTTAAGCCAACCTCCAACTAGCAGTATGGGTTTCTTGAATCATCATCGGCCCCTCCAACCGGTCTGTCACACTGGCCTTTGACATGTGGATGACCTGCATAATTTGCCCATTTATCTTCATAAGCACTCTTACTCTGGAAGGAGTCAGAAAACGAGGTTTTTTTGAATTTGGCCGTCAGCTCTTTGGCCGACACATCAAACAAGCCAAATTTGGGGCGCAGATCCCCCCCCCCAAAAACCAACTGGTTATTATTACCGTTACGACAAAAGGCGCTTGCTTTTAACTCACCGTCCACCCACAGTTTCACCTCCCCGCCAGATGCCCCCCCGGTGGTTGAAAACACACTCTTTTGAACCTGATACTTAATTTCAAACCAGCCTTCAGGCAGAGGCATCACGGCAAGATACTTACCATCCTGAACGCCATCACAACATTTCGCCTGATTGAGCGAGGTGGCCGCCCCTGCAAATGAGGGCATGCACTCCTGATTCCCGGTATTAAACTGCTCATAGTAGGCGCTGGCCTGCAGCGTCAGGTAGTTTTTACCGTCATGACTCATGACCCTCAGGGCAATGGGAGATACACTGCCTGTTTCCCATGTCACCCCTTCTGTTTTCAATGCTTCATAGGTTGCCACCGACGCATCCGGTGTCAGGTGTGACAGATAGCCATCAGCGCTCTTATAAAGCCTGGAATCAACGGTCTCCTCCAGCGAAAACAGCGTTCCCTCAACGGGTTCGTCACCGGTTTGCAGTTTAAGGGACAGCTCACCGTATGAGGACAAATGATTACTGCACTGATACTGATCATGGAATACCCCCATGGCCCTGCCCAGATCAGGATTAGTGACGTCCTCCCCCCGGGGCACAAAGCAGGGACTGACACCAATATCGTTATCTGCTGATACCGTGGCATTACCGTGAGAGTCATGATGCTTCATTCGAAATACAACCTCGTTATCCCGATCAATCTTGACCTCTAAGCTATCCGGCTTCCTGCTGCCACCTACCCGCATGTACGAATCATCCGCCGTAAGATCTTCAGGCCCCAGCGGTCTTTGCGGATCAATAATGACAGGAACCGAAGTCAACCTGCGTGAGACATCCTGTTGCCCGGTATCAGCACTGCGCCGCTCCCGAACATGCTCACCCACGGTGTCACTGGCAGGGCCTGTGGCATCCAGGTGGAGCTTTTTCAGTAATCTGTCGTGTATTGATTTACCGCCGTCTTTTTCTATCTCAGATAAAATCCTTGCCTTACCCACATCCCCTTCGGTCAGAGGCAAGTTCGAGTCGATTGAATCGACAGACTTGGATTGAAATGTTCCAACGTCCGGTGATCCCGGTACCTCAGCACTGACAGGAAATGAGACATTGGGCAAGGGAGCCAGGGAAGCATTGCCAACAGACATTTGAGCACCTCTTCAACTGATGAATTGATATGTGGCGGACTGGTAAAGGGCCTGATAATCGGCTTTAGATGCCTTTGTAGAAAAATGAAAAACAGCAACCACCGATCAACCCCAGACCCGATGATGGACTACAAGTTGACTTAAATAGTTCTATAACAAAAGGAAATTGAACAAGGCGGGAGATAACCATTGAATTCTATGGTGAGGCAATGCGGGAACCGGGAGGCTGTCGAAAACAGTCTCCCGCATATCATCACAGCTACATGCCATTGCGGAATGTTTTGTGATCAACAACCCCACTGTCTCTGACGTGCTGTAACCCTGCTGAATACGCCTTCAACAGTTTAAGGCAGTAATCCACCCGATCCTGCAAATGTTTATCCCCTTCAGGATCCTCTCCGGTGAACACCTGCCCGACATGACGGACAATCACATGATCAGGCAGATAACAGATACGGCAATTTTTGTAACTACTGGTACGAAGTTCCACCACAGGATAGGCCCCACCCTGCCCGGCAGAAACCGCAGTAATCAATGCGGGTTTATGGCCCAGCTCAGCGGTACCAAAGAGAAGAAAAAAGTTCTTCAACCCGGCCGGTACCATGCCGCTCCACTCCGGTGCCACGACAATCAGCGCATCCGCCTCTTGCAATTTTTGTTTCCAGGGTGCCAGTCTGGCCTGCCACTGCTCATCACCACGCCAGATGGACTCATCCCAATGGGGAAGCGGGTTGCCCGCCAGCGATAAAATCTCAACCGAGTCAAACAGAGAAAGCTCAAGCACACGGTTCGCCAAAACCTGACTGATCCGCTCACTCTGGGATTCCAATCGATGACTGCCACTGATAATTGCAAGCTTCATTTTTCTTCCTGTTCTGCTTTGGACAATTGCACTGAGAACTTTAACAGAGAGTTTCACCGTCCGGGTTTATTTTTTACCAATCTTGCCAGTTCGTCACTACCCCTTCCTGCACTGCTATGATTAGACCTTTCAGGTATTTTAAATAAGTAAAGTTGGCAAGGTCTCACAATGCAGGTATCAAATGGGTCAAATAATGCAGCGTCAACAGCAACGTTATTAACCGGGGTCAACACCAGCGGTACTGCTCGCACCGATACTGTTGAGACACAATTAAATCATCAGACGCCACCGTTAAATACTTCGCTGGAAAAACCGCTAACCGGCTATAAAATCGAAGAAATAAACCCTGCTTCACCCGTTCAAGCAACTTCTGAGCATGGAGCAGCATCGAGCCCTCCCCCGGAAATCGCGCAAAAAGACCTGCCGTTAGCCAGTGCGGCAAAAATAACACAACCCTCTCTGGCAGCAACCAAGCGGACTATCTTCTTTGAAGTGCTGACGGAAATCATGTACTTTCACTGTGATCATCCGGAGCAACTGGTTATTTTTGGTTCCTGTGGTATTGACCTGCTACACACTTGTATCAATGAAAATGTGAATGATATTGATATACTGTTGAATGATGAAAAAACCACCAACAATCTGCTTATTCAACTCAATCGAAGACTGCAACAAATTGTGTTTAGCGAAGATTTCCCCTGGAAAGACTGTAGCCCGAACCTCCGTCTTGTTGGTAACCAACCGTATAATGCTGAGCTATCACCTTTATCAGGGCAGTTAACCCTGTTTCATACCGGAAAACCCTGGATCAAAATTGAATGCTCGGTTAAAACCACATGGATGAAACAACTGGACCTCACCCGGGATGATTATGTCATCAAAATCCCCACCCATATAAGCACAGAGTACAAAGGTACTATTCCTGTTTTGTCGACAATGGGTTATCTGGCTCTCGACCTTTTGTCGTTGACAAAACTTCATGACAATTTAATCACAACGACAGAAGACAATCAAAGACTGAGAGTCATACTCAATAGCGCAATAACTCTTTCAAAAATAGAGAAGCACGTTTTCACCCTTTACTATCACCCAAAAAATCCGGGTTTACATAAGTCAGAACCCTTTAAGGCACTGAATAGTGGGTTTGTTGAAGCAATTACTTTAATCAGGAACATCTACTCTGCTGATCAGCTATATCACAGCTTTTTTGATTCACCCTATCAGCTAAAACATTCCAGATCCCAGGAAAAAAGGGCGTTGATCAATATTCTTTCTTCCGATAAATGCAGGCATGAAACGGCCTACTCATTCAATGAACTGATGATTTTACTGAGAAATGATTTTGATCTGGAAAATACGGCAAAAGATGGCAATTGTTTTTACGCGTCCCTGGCCAGTGGACTGAATAAAAACAGAGCAGCAGCAACCAACTTCCTGAAAACCTATAATGTTCTGCTGGGCACCTCGCTCCACAATACTGCGCATGAGCAGGTTGTTATCCGTCCTGACATGGTAAGGCATATAATCCACTGCTGGATAGGCTGTGCACTCAACGCCGGATTGAGCGCCCCTGAGTACGAGGAACTGAATACTCTGATCCTTCCGGAGCCGGGCAAATCCATCCATGACCTGCTGAAGAGCCGACTCATTGCCGATCCGGCAGCTAATCCCAATGATACCGCCCACTACGGATGGAGTTCTCTATTGCACATAATGGCTATTGTCACCGGGACAACCATTATCTTACTGAAAGTCAATCCCAAAAAACAAAATATTGAGAAACATAAGCACAGTATTCATGAAGCCAATCAATTAACGCCAAATCTGATTAAAACACTAAGGGCTAAACAGCCAGCACTGTTTAATAGCGACGCGAATGATGCAAGAATAACCAGTTTATTATTTATTGCTCACTCCGGAGGAGACCATTATTATTCAGCCTCACCATCGCCAGGGCTGATTAACGTTTTCAGACCCTATATGCTGGCTGAACATTATCTTATTATGCCTTTCCGGGTTAAAGAAACTGAGTGTAAACAGCCACCACATCACGCCAGTCAACCACCGGCTCATCAGCAAGCTATCACTGAAGAGACATTGGGCTCTATACACCCAAGCTTAGATGTTGTCGAACAGCAAACCGAAAGCCTACCCCCGGAAAGACCAGTAAACAGTGTTGCAGAAATAGAAACGCCATCAAAAGAAACAGCAGCCGAACCAGCGAATCCGGCAGAGACCACAGCGTCAGACCGGGAGGAACGCATCAAGAAAAAAATTCAGATCGTGTTAACCATAATATCCAACCCGAAAACCAGTAATAGCCTGAGTAAGAAAAAACTGGACAACCTGGGCGACAGTTTATTTGATGAGGTGTTAAAGGTTATTCAGGAACCCGACCAGACGAATCCGATAACCGTTGACATGAGAGCCTTTTCGGATACGACACTGTTAGCACTGGAAACAGGAAAGCGGTTAAATCACATAGAATCCATACTGTTTCTGGCACTGCATAAGATCATTCATCACTGTGACGCGAACAACCCGATATTCATGACTGAAATACTCAGGGACCTGCATACCGTCAACCGTGCATGGCACATACAAGCCCCCGTTGTACTGGCGATTCTGGCGGCCCGGACCGGATCTCCTGAAGCATTCAATCTTGCCATGCAGCCACTCTACCCGACTTTCTGCAACCAGACATATCATAAGCTGCGCTTCACTCTTCCTGCCGAGTTCGACGAGATCTACCCTGATTACAGGACCATTATTCCCCAACATATTCACAATGCTGGGCATTATATAGAAAAAAAGAATTTTTCTGCCGCTGACTGGCAAGAGATTGATCTGCATTTTCCGGTAAATGAAGAGATCAATAGCTTATTAACCCCGACACAGTTAATCAGTGATTCCCCTGAATCAGCTAAAACCGACATCACCACAATACGCTCGGCAATGCTGAACTGTGCATTCAAGGGCCATATATCCCTGCACCGAGGTGACACTCCACGGTCCCTGACGTTCTTTTTAAAATCAGCCATTGCCTACATAATGGCCACTGATAACGGGGCTGATATCAGTCATTATGAAGAGGCGGCGGGCCTATCGGCTATTTATATGACCATTCGCCTGATTTCCCGTATTGATCCGCAGTGCAACCTGCAGACAGAAGCGCCTTTTCTCCATAGCTGGATGCCTCATTTTGATCTTATCCGATACCGCCTTGAGACTGCCAGCCTGAAAACATTGCTCTATGCCATCAAGGCTCAACGAGCTACCGAAACACTATGGACTCACAGCTGGTTTACCTACGCCTACAGCAAAACAGCCACACTGCTGGGGCAGACACTGCCTGAGTCTTTTGAGACGTTTAAGTCGTTAATGGATCACCAGACAAAATGCCTGTTTGATCATGGCAGTCCCATTCAGGAACTCCCGACCCACAATGCCAGGCAAAAACCCGATAAGACAGACACAACCTCTCTCGTCGCCAGAAACAGTAAGGAATACAGACTGGCCAGCTCTGCCAGTGGTAATAAAACCCAGTGTGCAGACCCGGTATTGCAGGCAAAGTACAAAATCAGCGAGAAACTGGAAGCAAAAAAACAAACCAGAAAAGCGGTAGAGATTGTTCGAACCCTGAAACAACGTGTTGACACTTTGTCAGCTGACTTTATTAAGTTATATCAGGATGCCAATCCCAGAAAAGCAAGAAAAGCTGCCAATATTTATGTCCGGGCCATTCTGTTACTTGACCAGAGCATTGAACTGGCCACCCGGGATATCCCCATCATTACCCGCGAACTCGAAAACGCCTCCAAAAACAGGGCAAAAAACAATTTTCTGGAAAAAACCAAAATGCAAGAAGCCATGTTAACCTACAACACGCTGTACGGTTTTGCTGCACTGGCTCATATTAAAGAAGAGCTACTGTTTGAACAGGAGGTGACGCAGAAATTAGTAGAATTTCACAATACCCTGCTTACCAAAGAGTCAACAGAATACATTACCGTCAAAGAACATCATAAGTTGGAAAAACTGGTAGCCAACTTCATCGAATTGCTGAGCCCGTTACAGCACGCCGATATATCAGAACAATTCTTAAAAAACATGGTATTGATATTGGTTTCCTGTAAGCGCCTTGTTGCAAACTTTATAAGCGATAGAAATGTCGCCCCCATACAAGCTCTGATCAAACAGTGGATAGCCCATTGCCACGATGAAAGCAATCTGCTGGAGACACTGGAGCTGATCATTACACTGGACTTGAGAGACTATGAATTCATCACACAGTTTAACCCTCTTATTGATACAATATTGCTGAAAATTCAGTACTTAACTGCAAAACAAGACGATAGTTATGATCAAGAGGATCAACTGATTCTCTACCAAAATGTTGAAAAAATATTGAAAAAATTTAATTCAACCGAGCAAATCAATTTTTACCAGTCCATCTGGTCACCCCAATTAGAAAGACTCAAAAAAATGACCAGTCAGGAGCTGGAGATTAAAAATGCCAAAGCAGAAAAGTATTGGAATATTTTAATCAAAGAAGAGCAGGAAAATAATGCCAGGGAACAGAAAAAATTAGAATCCATTATCAATCGCAAACTGTCAACAATAGCCTCAGGACAAAAGAACCAAAACACTGTGGAACCCGATGAATCTGACAGCGAAGAATCCACCTCAGGGGAAAATCATCAACCACCCTGCAGTGCCAGTAGTGATCACGTTGATGAAGACATCGCTTCTCTGGACATCGAAATTGGCTCACAGGATTCACTGAACATGGCATGGCGACATTTTGGGAGTGGTCAGCTATCACAGGCCAATACCCTTGTATTGGAGATGCTTAATAACCCGCCGGACGACTCACTATTGATTGTTCAGATAAAGTCGTTACGATCCGAGATACTGATTAAGCAATTTTTTGATGTCGTACTTCAGGGTATGCAGAGAAGCCGGGGTATTTTAGTGTGCTCCACTGACTATCTGAAAAAAGTGGAAGCCGATCTGGCCAGACAAAAAGAGCGGTCAAAAATCGATAAAAATACAAAAATCACTGTACAAAAACAGCCGATACGGAATCTCAGTGATAAAGTCTTTGAACTGGCAACATTATTCTCAACACATCAACAAATACTGCAAGATGCGTTTACGCTACAAAAAGAGATCATCGATGTACTGCAACTATTCACCTTCGACAGTGATCAGGAAACACAGGATTTATCACTGATCAAATGTGACCTTGAACTGATTATCCAGGCACAGGATCGTATTACCTGCTTTGTATCCAATATAAAAACAGCCAGTGAAAATCTGATAGAGCTCCTTAACTGCCGAAGGCAACTGCTGGCGCTTATCAAGGAAGTAATGGCCAGGAAATCAATTTCAGGTCAGCCCGGTTTGCCAGCCACCGGCTATGACGCCTCGAAAAACAGGCCATCTGGTGCGAAAAGTCTTAATGCAGCCCCGGAAGAAACCCTGCCCGAAAATTCCATCACTGAAATCCGCAACAAAATGGAAACGCTTGCCCAGGCGATGGAAAATTTCAAAGGTCGCCTGCTTAGGCCGCAACAGAGAAATTTTGTACAAAGGCTAATCGGAGCATCATGACAAAGAGCCGCATAGCGGCTCTTTGGATCAGAAACGGGCTACTTAACCACTTTTAAATGAGAACGCCCCGGCTTTTTCGGTGGTTGTGGAGGCTCATCATCCGGCACTTCTGCCTGAATCTCTTCCACCTCTTCCTCAAGGGGTTCCGCCTCAAAGACCATTCCCTGACCATTCTCCTGGGCATAAATAGCCATCAATGCCGGAACAGGTACGGTAATCGTCAGGGCGCGACCACCGAAACGGCCGTCAAACATGATGTAATCATTACCAATATTCAGAGCCCGTACTGCGGTTGGCGAGATGTTCAGAACGATCTGACCATCCTTGACGAACTCCTGGGGCACCTCAACGCCACGGCGATAGGCATCCACCAGAATATAGGGTGTGCAATCATTATCAAGAATCCATTCATACAGTGCTCTGGCAATATACGAACGGCTACTGGTCATTGTCATAACAGCCTCCGGACAAACACTTCACGCCGCCAGCCAGGTTACTCACGCATTTCCTTTTCGATTTCAGAAAGGCTTTCCTGGAACGACTCACGCTCAAATAAACGCTCAGCATAGTCCAGAATAGACTTACCCTGTTTCGGCAGCTCAACACCCAGCAACGGCAGACGCCAGAGAATCGGTGCCACACAGCAGTCCACCAGGGTAAACTCTTCGCTCATGAAGAACGGCATTTCAGCAAAAACAGGCTCAACCGCCAACAGACTCTCCCGCAACTCTTTACGAGCACGGGCCGCAGGTGTCTCCTTGGTTTTGGGATCCAGAATAGTATCCACCAGGACACACCAGTCTTTCTGAATGCGGTGCATGATCAGTCGGCTCTGGGCGCGGCTGACTGGATAAACCGGCAGCAGCGGTGGATGTGGGAAACGTTCGTCCAGATATTCCATCATGACGTTGGGTTCATAAAGAACCAGTTCCCGGTCAACCAGCGTAGGAACGTTGTTGTAGGGGTTCAGATCGGAAAGCTCCCGAGGAAGGTTTTCCGGATTTACATTCTGAACGTCAACCGCAACGCCCTTTTCTGCCAGCACAATACGAACCCGGTGACAGTAATGGTCAGCTGGATCCGAGAAAAAAATCATGGATGACTTTTTGGCAACTACAGCCATGAAGTACCCCCGCCTTCATGCAAAGGATGAGAGAGTTCGGCAACAATCCCGGCCATGACAATAGCCGGAGAATGACCACAGGCTACCGCATAACGGGTAAAACAGCCGCCCGCGAAATAACGCACTATCATAGCAAACTTTGTACCTGCCATAATAGTCCCAGCAACGCAAATACTTACTTTATTCCTGTTGTTATTTTGGCAGAGTGTCACTGACAAGCACATAACCGCGATGGACATTGCCATCCCTGGCTGCCATTGCCTGAAATAATAGATCACTGGAAACCCATACCCAATTA
>NZ_JBLYNS010000064.1:0-28439 GCF_049310205.1 Endozoicomonas sp. ALC013
TTACGCCCTTCGACTCCGCTTCAGGACGAGTTTGGGCGTCAATGACAGGGGAACCCATCAAATATGTACCAGGCTGTCAAAAACCCGAAAAAACAGCCTCAAGGTCGGTCTCTTTATTAAGAGAGTGGAAGCATTACTCTTTAATCACACTGAAAAACTTTTCCATGCAACGCAGGGTGCACCATATATACCCCTGCTTTTTTCTATCGATTGTTAATGCTGCTAACCGGGCTGTCATTATAGCCAGGGAAAATTTTCCATATCATATTCGAAACATATTTCCTTCTAATTATAAATGATGGATATATTGACTCCTTTCTATTTGATTGATTAATTGCCACGGAGGTGTTTGGTATGAATTCTCAGGAATGTTCAGTAGCAGCTGCCACTAAAATCGATTCATGGAAAGCTAGAATGGATGATGATCTACTCATTAAAGGCGTTGGTGAATTCAAAGGTGACAAAATAAAAGCAACATTTTATTCGGTGGAGGCAAAAAGATATTACGATGTTTATGTGTACGGCAGTGATGATAAAGACACATTTGTTAATATCATTGTTACAGCCAAAACAGACAGAAAAAATATTTTTAACCGTATGATTGGTGCAGTTGCTGACGCATTTAAACGATTGACTACCAGTGGTATGAAATTTAGCAAAACACGTTCATCCCAAATAAAGAAAGACCTTGAACCTGTTATTCTGGATAGGGCTATAGTTAATGGTAAAAAAGGGAGTGTTGATAAAAAGGCTATTGAAAATGGATTTAAAGCCGCAACCCAGCGTAAAATTAAATATGGTATTGATGATATTAACAATGATTCTCGCTTTATCCTGGCAAAATCTCTCCTTGAAAACTACGGTGATCCTTCTCTGCTTCATGAATTGCAGGGGGATCTTAATGCCAGAATGACAAAGTTACAACAAGACGCTGCAAGCTTTTCAGCATCGGCCAAGTCTCATCAGGATCAAATGATATTTGATAGTTTTGGTAAAGTTATAAATCTGACTGACTATGCCGTGACTGAAAACAATAACGCAAGAGAACGCGAAGATGATGCTGAAGACAGGATTGATTATAACTTGAAGAGACAAAATCGCTACAACTCCAAGCTCATTCAAACTGCCTGCACTATCTTCCAGGTTGATGAAATGTTGATGAAAATTCAAGATTCTATAGACAGTAAACAGCCAATGATTCAACACCCACGTCCGTATGTTTACAGCACAATGTACCGCGCATGAAATTGAGGCGTTTGCAGGCTGGCTCAATTCGAGCAAAAAGGAACCCTGATGTCGAATGTTGCGCCAGCCTTGCAAAGTACAGAAACACGACAATCGTTCAATTGCCCCGGCATTAACCTTCCTGCAAACAGGCCAGGTTCTGCCAGGCTTCGCGGTAATAGGAGGGGGATAGCTCAATGGCCTCCCGGAACAGGGCCTCGGCCACATCCAGCCTGTTATTGAGCATCATCAGATAGCCCACATCATTGCGGGCCTGTGCTTCGCCCATTACAGGCTCCAGCACCCGAACAGCTTGATTTGGCTGATTCCGCCGGGTCAGCACCAGGGCCAGGTTGTGCCGGGCCAGAGGGTAATCGCTGCGGAGGCTCAGCGCCTGACGAAAATACGCCTCGGCCTGATCCAGTTGCCCGGTCAGTAAATAAGAGTAGCCCAGATTATTCAGCAACATTGCCTGGCCGGGGGCCATCACCAGCGCACGACGATAGTAGGCTATTGCCGACCGGTAGTTCTGGTTCAGGTCTTCAATCACCCCCAGGCCATTCACGGCCAGCCAGGGAATGTATCCACCAGAACCACTCTCGGTCCCCACCAGGCCCAACTCCCACTGCTCAATTGCCTGGTTAAACAAGTCACTGGCATAACCATACTCCCGCTGCTCCAGCCGAATCAATCCCACGGCCTCCAGCGCCATAACATGATCTGGCTCTATCGCCAGCACCGTACGCCACGCCTGCTCTGCCAGTGCCTTATTCCCCTTCTGCTGATGCACCCGGGCAATTTTCATGGCAGCAACATGGGCGTTTTTATTCAGCTCTAATGCACGAATATAGTAAAGCAACGCCCGGTCACCATCGCCCCGTAACCAGTAACTGTCACCTTTCTCCAGGGCTTCACGTTCAGTACTGGCATCAGCAACCCCCAGCATATCGGCGGCCAGGGTGCCGTCGTAAAGCTCACCCCGGTCGCTGGTTTGCTGGTCTGACTGCATGTCGGCACAGCCGCTGATCAGAAACGCCAGAGCAAAGACTTTAATTGTTTTCAAGGTAAGTACATGAATCATCCCGCAAATGCCTCCAGCATACGCAAAATCGCCGGCCCTACCACCACCACAAAGAAGCCCGGCCAGATACAGGTAACCATGGGAAACACCAGTCGTGTACTCACTTTTGCCGCCTGCAAGTCCGCCCGATGCAAACGGATTGCCCGAAAATCCTGGGTATAATCCCGCAAGGTATCCGACAGGTTGGCACCGTAACGGTGCGCCTCGATCAACGTGCCCACCAGCCCTCGTACCTCCTGCAATCCGGCCCGTTCGGCAAACCGGTGCAGTGCCGCATCCGGGGTGACCCCGGCATTCAGTTCGGCAGAAACCCCGGCAACCTCACCGGCCATCAGAGGATGGGCCAGCCGCAATTCCGACTGCACCCGCTCCAGCGCCCGGGGCAGGCTTAAACCGGCGGAGAGACAAATAAGCAGCATATCCAGCAACTGAGGCATTCCGGCAATCAGCTGTTGCTGTCGCCGCTGTCGGAACGAATCCAGTAATTTCGAGGGCAGAAACAACCCGAAGGCCGCCCCGATCATGGCCACCAGCTCGGGGTATTCCGGCAGATCACCGGGCAACCAGGGGTGCAGCAGCAGTAACAGCACCCCGAACACCAGGGCCAGCAATGCCTTGAGCGCGTGGTAGACCAGGGATGCCTGTTCCTGATCAAACCCTGCCTGTAATAAACGTCGACTAACACTTATTTGCTCTTTTTCATCCGCTGGCAACAGATACTTGCGGGCCGGTGATAACCACTCCATGGAGCGGCTGCCAGCCACAGCGGACACAGCCACCGGTGCACCCTCCGGCACCATCGCTTTTGCAGGCCTTTTCAGCCTGAAGATCAATAAATACGACACAAGACTAATGGATAACGTCACCATCAACAGACCAATACCCCGCACCAGCAGCAGTTGGTCCAGCATCTGCTCAGGGAGAGCACCATCACCAGCGGCCAGCCAACATCCAGCATCAGTAAAACCGTTATGGAAAGCAGTGCAATGGCCAGGCAGATGCCCATCAGTTCCAGTGCACGATTCCCTTTACCGGCTTGCAGTAGCAGCAGATCCAGCCCAGCCAACAGAGGATGTTGTTCCACCTTTTGCAGCCAGGGCGGTAACTGCTCCACATAACGTCTGCGCAGCACCTGGTGCATCGGCTGATCGCCCCCCATCTGCTCAAGATGGTGGTGCAGCCGCTTCTGCAACTGGTGTCGTGGACCCAGCAGCAGCACAGCAATACTGACCATAAAGACCGCCATAAAGGTCATGGCCAGCAATAGACTTAATGAGCCAGACATAACCAGTCCCTCCTCTGTTTATGATCTTTCATGGCACTGCCCATGACATCGTTCATGATAAAACCCCTTCAGCAAAAATCTTATCGTCACAGCCAAGCCCACGGGCTTCCAGCTTGTCCATAAAGAGGGGCCGATAGCCGGTGCTGATAAAATCACCAGCAACACCTTTTCGTTCTCCCTTACCAACGTGATCCACACCCGCCCCTGAACGCTCAAACCGGCTGATTTCCCGCAGGACAATATCCCCATGCGTTATGCCCACCAGTTCCTGAACACTTACAACACGACGAACGCCGTCTTACATGCGTTCCAGCTGGATAATGGCATCCACTGCTGAAGCGATCAGCTCTACCACGACATCACCATCCAGCCCCATACCACTCATGGCCGCCATACTCTTCAGTCGTCGTACGGCATCCCTCGGTGAATTGGCGTGCAGTGTGGTCATGGAACCGTCATGGCCGGTATTCATGGCGGTCAGCATGTCGATAAACTCAGCCCCCCGCACCTCGCCCACCACAATCCGATCCGGTCGCATCCGCAGACTGTTGCGCACCAGATCCCGCAGGGTCACTTCCCCCTCCCCTTCAATATTGGGGGGGCGACTTTCCAGCCGCAACACATGGGGTTGCTGTAAAAAATAGGACACCCATAAATTTACCTCTGGAAAGCGGGCAATGAAATATGCGTGTCCTTGAATTTTTTTAAACTGAACTTTTTTGTTTCTTGCCTGCCTTTTTTGCCTTAAGCACAAATACACATGGAAATTATGAATCTATTTTTCGATTACCCGATTCAGTTCTCAACAGCGTTAGTGGTTCTGATATTAATGCTACAAGGTAAGCGGTTTCTCGCAATGTATGTTTTTTACGGTGTAGCTGTTCTATTGTACGTTGTTAAGGCGGTAGGTTTTGACCAATTCTTAGCCGGAGTATTTGTTGGAGTTTTTGCTAGTGGAGAAAAGGACACCCACTTTTATCTACCAAGTCAACTCACTGCGGCTTTTGAGACAACCCAGTGTGGAAAAGCGTTGGTACCCATGCTGCACTGAGCGGGATGTCGGGTATCAGGGCTTTCCTGAACTAGAGCAACGCAGGATCATATTAAAAAAACGCCCCCGCCAGGCGGGGGAGAAAAGGATCAGACAAACAAAATCAGATGCAGCGCCATACCAACCACAAACGCACCAATCATCGGTACCGAGGTTCTTTTCACCACTTCAAACGGTGAGATTTTGGCAATACCGGCACAGGCCATAATGACCGCCGAGATGGGGGACATGGAACGGCCCATGGAAGCGGCAAAGTTCATGGGCAGCAGCATGGCCACCGCAGGCACACCAAAGCTTTTGGCAACTTCTGGTGCCAGGGTGGCAAATGACAGGAAGGCTGCATTGCCAGAGCCCATCATAATGGCCGCAACAGCAATCAGCATGGCCATAAACAGCGTCATACCGGCAGCACCGATACCCAGCCCCTGGGCAGAACCGAGCAGGGAGTCAATGGCACCAATATGTTTTAACCCTGTGGCAAAAATTTCAGCACCGATAATCAGACCTACCACCGGACCAAAAACAGCACCCATACCATTGAGGAATTGATCAAAGCCATCAAGGGACTGTTTCATTTTCCGGGTACGGATCACTTCACAGAACATGCCGGCAAATACGCTGATCAGCATGGCCATGACCAGGTTCATTTTGATGGACGACACCATCATTTTGGAAAAGATCAACAACAGGAAGAAAGGAATCATGGGCAGCAGCGCATAGAATGCCGGGGCCGGGTCTTTCTTGTCACCGTCTGTATGTTCGATGCCCTCGCCCACATGCTCGGCAACCCTGTAGCCATCTTTCAGGTCACACCGACGCTGCCAGACAAAGTGCAGGGCCGCCGCCACCAGCGCCATGGGGACGGTGATCCAGGCCTGATAATCCAGGAAGTATTCGGTAATTTCCAGTCCGGACTGGCTGGCGGCAAAGTTGGCATTCACCTGGGTGACACCGATTTCAAACGCCGCCGGAGAAGCGATCACGGCAACCGCTGAAGCCGGGCTTAAACCGATATTTCTCAGCACCGGATACAGCGTCACCATCAACAGCAAACCGAGACCCGTTGCCGAGGTGACGAACATTTGCAGCACAACACTGAGCAGATAACACAGTGCCAGTACCATATAAGGTGAGCGAAAACGGCTGATGGGCTTAACGGCCAGTCGAACCAGCGCTTCTGAGGCACCGATATGGGACATGTAGCTGGCAAAACCACCACAGGCCATGATGGTCAGACCCAGGCTGGCCATGCGGAAGCTGAATACCGTGTTCATCAGTTGAAACAGGTCAAAGGGGATAAAACCGGTGGCCTTGGCCGCTGGCAGAATGTCTTTTATCCCCATCAACGCGGCGGCACTTAGCAGGACAATACCGGCAATAGCCAGCGAGGCTGATGCACTGTAGTTCTTCACGATGGCGTATATAACCAGTGCAACTACGGGTATGACGATGAGTATATCCACAGGGGAATCCTGAAAATGGCTAAATTTCGCGCAGGTTATTTCTTGAACTTTTGGTTGTAAATGACCAATGTCAAATAATGATCGGGTAGTTTTTTTTAACCATTCTGACAGTCGTTATGACCGAACTTTAAAGGCGGAAAGCGCTTATAAGCCACACAAAAACACACGTAATTTCATCGTATTCAATCTTTGCACATTTTTTGCTAAAGCTATGGTTTCAGAAACGTCTATGGGTTTATAATCAGCCGCACATGGAGAGTAAGCCTCTGCAGCCTCCACGGACAACGAAGTAAAGGTATACGGTTGCCTATGAAGCCTTCCTTACAGCTCAAGATGGGCCAGCAGTTGACCATGACGCCGCAGCTGCAACAGGCCATCCGGCTGCTACAGCTATCGACCTTGGATCTTCAGCAGGAGATTCAGGAGGCCCTGGAGTCCAACCCCATGCTGGAGTCCGACGATAGCCAGACAGAGGACACCGCCAGCAGCACTGAAGGACGGGAAGAGCTCGTTGATCTGAGCGAAAAAGCCTCAGAACCTGAGCCTCAGGAGATGGCGGAATGGTCAGACAGCATTCCCAATGAACTGCCCGTGGACTCCGCCTGGGACGACGTGTATTCCAGCCTGCCGGCCAGCAGCGGTGACGATGATTATGACCCCCTGGCAAAATCCTCCGCTGTGGAGTCACTTCAGGATCACCTGGAATGGCAACTGGATATGGTGCCCATGAGCGACCGGGACCGGCTGATTGGTCTGGCGATCATCGAGGCGGTTAATCCGGATGGGTATTTAACCTGCACGCTGGATGACCTGTTTGTCTCTCTTCAATCCCAACTGGACGATCTGGAGATTGAAGAGATCCATGTGCTGCAACACCGGGTGCAACAATTCGATCCGGTGGGTTGTGGCAGTGTTGACCTTAGAGAGTGCCTGTTGGTTCAACTTCGTCAGCTGCCGCCCTCAACACCCCATTTCAACAATGCAGAAAAACTGCTCACCCGTTACCTTGAGTCCCTTGGCACCCGTGATTATGCCAGCATCATGCGTCATGCCAAACTGAAAGAAGACCAGCTGCGAGAAGCCCTCAGCCTGATTCAGAGCTTCCACCCAAAACCCGGCAGCACCATTGATCAGACAGAAGCCGAATATGTGGTTCCGGATATATCCGTCCGGAAAATCAGGGAACGCTGGACGGTGGAACTGAATTCCGACGCCCTGCCCAAACTGCGTATTAATAATAATTATGCGTCCATGGTTCAGAGAGCCAATAACAGCCGCGACAATGTGTTCATGAAGAACCATCTGCAAGAAGCCCGCTGGTTTTTGAAAAACCTGCAAAGTCGCAATGAAACATTGATGAAAGTGGCGAGCCAGATTATTACCTATCAGCAGGAGTTCCTGGAAAAAGGGGATGAAGCCATGAAACCCCTGGTGCTGGCGGATATTGCCGAGGCGGTGGGGATGCATGAGTCGACGATATCCCGGGTCACTACTCAGAAGTACATGCATACTCCCCGGGGTGTTTACGAGCTGAAGTACTTTTTTTCCAGCCATGTCAGCACCACGGAAGGGGGGGAGTGTTCCTCCACGGCCATTCGGGCCCATATCCGCAAACTTATTGCTGAAGAGACACCGCGCAAGCCCCTCAGTGACAATAAAATTGCAGCGATTCTGGGGGATCAGGGCATCAAGGTAGCAAGGCGCACCATTGCCAAATACCGTGAGTCCATGAATATTCCGCCATCCAATGAGCGTAAGCAGTTAGTGCCTTAGTACATCATTTTGAGGAGTTTGATGTGTGCAATCTCCGTTTACCCTGAGCGTCCTTCGGCTCCGCTTGGATGCACGGACGGAAGGTGATTGGCACAGTCTTTATTCAGGGCATGGTGCTTACGCCCTTCGACTCCGCTCAGGACGAATGGAGTTTGGATGTCATTGATAGGTATTGATAAGGGACGCCCATCAATCACATTGAAACAGTGTTCCGGAATTTTTTACACAAGCTCCGTTGATACACCGTTCAAAAAGCAGTTTTTTTTGTCTCAGGGCATTCCAAGCTGCACCGACAGTGATAGAATCGAACTCAGCCAGTACGAAAAATCCCGCGGACTGGTGATTATCTGGATAATGGGATTCAGGAGAGCGTTACATGCAAGTCAACATCAGTGGGCATCATGTCGAGGTAACAGAAGCTCTGCACGACTATGTGATCAAAAGACTGGAGCGTCTTGGTTCACATTTTGACCATATCACCAATGTACAGGTGACCCTGAGCGTCGAAAAGCTGGTGCAGAAAGCAGAAGCCGTTTTGCATACCCGCGGGGCCGAGATTAATGCCACCGCCGAGCACGAAGACATGTACGCAGCCATTGACCTGCTCTCGGACAAGTTGGATCGGCAGCTGGTTAAACGAAAAGAGAAAGCCCTGGACAGGCAACAGGGTGCCAGTGGCCATGCCCTTTGATTTATCAGGTTGCCATTCTTATTCAGCATGATTATTCACCGCATCCTAACCCCCGAGCGCACCCTTGACGGGGTGCACGGGGCCAGCAAAAAGAAAATCCTGGAATTTATCGCTGAACGCATCAGCAGCGATGCCCCCGAAATCAATGCCAAAGAACTGTTTGAAGCGCTGGTTGCCCGGGAGCGTCTTGGCACCACCGGACTGGGTGATGGCGTGGCTATTCCCCACTGTCGTTGCAAAGCCTGCCCGGAGCCTATCGGTCTTTTTATACGACTGGCGGAACCGGTTGATTTTGATGCGGTGGACCGTGAGCCCGTTGATCTGGTATTCGCGCTGATCGTGCCAGAAGGCGAAAACCAGGAACATCTTGAAATTTTAAGGGCGCTGGCCGGGCGATTTCATTCTGCCCTGACCCTTCAGAAAATACGTTCGGCTACCAATACGACAATGCTCTATCGTACTATGAGTGAACAGTGAATAACGTGACAAAAAAAGGCCATCATAGGTAATGATGGCCTGAAAGGTTCAACTGATCACAATGCTCTTATCTTTTGTTGTTAACACACTTCTTTGAGTCCCGGACAAAATGCATTGCGGCTTACAGGGTTTTAGCCAATTACCGTTGAACCTTAAGTTGCTCATCAAGCTCACGAATTGCTGCATACCTGTCGGCCTTTGGATCTTCTTTAGTGACTGGCGAAACAGTTGATGGAACAATCGGGGTTTCAGACACAGGGCTTTGAGAATCCTGTCGCTTATGATCCTCGGCCATTTTGATGTCCCTGGCCTCTTTGGCCTTCTGCACTTCAGTAGACTCTTGCTTTCGTGAAAAGTTGTAGGCCACCCAATCTTTGCCATACTTTAACCCAGGATTTATTAATTTATTTCTATATGAAGCCTTTTTTTCCTTGGCAAAATTTTCTTTTGCTTTGTTGGCTTCAACCTCAGCTCGTTTCTTTTCAATTTCAGCAATGTTCTCCAAGGCTTTTTTATCTCTTTTTTCAGCGAAGACAGTACTCGCACGGTGAAGCCCGGAAAGATCGTAACTATCCTGCCCGGAGCAAGGCGAACTCTCTGCGGTACGTGGTGTAATCGGTGCAACAACACCTCGTAAGCGTTGTACAATCTTAAGATCATGAAGCATTTTAGCCCTGTCAGGCTGAAGGGCCAGCCCTCTGGCTTTCATCACATCAACTGTAGCAATTTTAGCTTCAAGCACTCTTTTGACACAATCAGCAACAGGTGTAGGTTTACGCTTGCTTTTGACAACATCAGCCACCACTGCAGCTTCATCCTGGCTTATGACGGTATCAGCGACAGCTTCATCCTGGGTATTGACGGTATCAGCGACAGGTTCAGATTTATCCTTACCTTTGATTGCCTCAACAATAAATTTCAGACCGGTATATTTGTAAACAACTTTGACAACTTTAATTGCCCAGTGCTTCAGCTTTTTGAAGAAGCCACAGGAGCTGTCTTCAGAGCTTTCCGAATTTGTCTGAGGAACAGGTTCCAAAGCCGGTTCGTCCTGCATGACCTCCACCTTGGGACTGGTGTCGCTTTCTATGGGGCTTTCCTGTTCTGTCTGGACAACAGAATCAATAACCGGTTTGATATTCTGCATAGCATCAGCCTTGCGCTGAAGGTAGGCCATGTGGCTTTTGGCCAGTTTATCTTCGGCTTTATCCCGACCGCCAATAACAAATATTGGTTTTGGCTGACCATCTTCAAACTTTCTTTCCAGTGGCCTTACCATGCGGTTATAGAACCTGCCAAAATCATCAGGTACCTGATCTTTTTCACGCGGACCCGGAACTGGAACTGGTTGAGAAGCTTTTTCAGCTAATGGATGTTTAGTCGTTTCAACTAATTGACGTTTAGTAGTTTCAACTAATGGTTGATAAGTAATTGCGAGAAATTGTGGTTTAGTCAGTGGTGCGTCCATGATGTTACTCCTTTAACAAGATAGGATTGTTTCATATAATTAAGAGAGATTATTTAATTAACCTCTCTCACTGGTTTACTTGTGATTTAAACTCTAGGATTATTCTCCCATTAAATGAATGACAGCACTGTCAGAAGCACTAACAGAGTTTCCCGCACTCATTAGAATCAGGAAAAACCAATAGCCTGACCCATATCCCGCACCCTGATAGAATCCCGCAACCAGGCGCTGTCAGCCATTCAACACATTTTGATTAACAGGATTTCCAGCAACTCCGGATACCTTGGCCATCGGTTTGTTTTTCCACCTCAGGTCAACGGTATCCGGTAGGCTTCTTGATCAAAAGTTGCTTTAATAGAGGAAGAGTCAGCTTTCAATACCTACACGCTCAGAAGCATAAAGGAACAGCTATGAAACTTATCATCATCAGCGGGCGCTCCGGTTCTGGAAAAAGTTCAGCTCTGCACACCCTTGAAGATGAGGGTTTTTATTGTGTCGACAATCTTCCGGCCAGTATGCTGAACCAATTACCGGATACCCTGAAAGGCCATCATTCAACGCCCCCCAGGATGGCCGTCAGTATTGATGTCAGAAACCTGCCCGGAACTCTGGATAACTTTCCTGATCTGCTGAAGTCCCTTCGGAACAAAGGCATCCATTGTCAGGTACTGTACCTGGACACCGACAGCGAAAAGCTGGTCAGCCGTTACAGCGCCACACGCAGAAAGCACCCGCTCAGTAATGACCAGACATCGCTCAGAGAAGCCATCGCGTTAGAAAAAAAGCTGCTTGCGCCGGTGCTGATTGAAGCAGACCTGAAAATCGACACCACATCGCTCTCTGTTCATCAGATGAGGGACATGATCAAACAGGAGTTCTGCGCTGATCACAAAAGCGGTGTGACGGTTCTTTTTCAATCGTTTGGCTTTAAAAACGGCATTCCTTCAGATGCCGACTTTATCTTTGATGTGCGCTGCCTGCCCAACCCTTTCTGGGACGAATCCCTGAGAACATACACAGGTCTGGACCAACCGGTTATCGACTTTCTGAAGGATGATCCCCTGGTGGTCGAAATGGTTGAGGATATCAGTGCCTTTATCGAAAAATGGCTTCCGCGCTTTGAGTCAGCCCAGCGCAGTTATATGACGATTGCCATCGGTTGCACTGGAGGGCAGCACCGCTCAGTCTATATTGGTAAAACACTGGGCACCCTGTTTACCAGTAAACTGGATCGGGTTCAGGTTAGACACAGAGAGCTTCACGAATAATGATTACCTATCGAAAAAAAATCATTAACAAACTGGGCTTGCACGCCCGGGCGGCATCCAAGTTTGTTTCCACGTCATCGGCGTTTGCCAGTGAGATCGAAATCGGATTCAATGGGCGCAAGGTGGATGGCAAGAGTATCATGGCGGTTATGATGCTGGCGGCAGGACAGGGTTCGGAGCTTGAGCTCCTTTGTGACGGCCATGATGAAGAGGCCGCCTGCCTTGCCCTGTGCGAGCTGATTGATGACCGCTTTGGTGAAGAAGAATAACAGACTCCCCCTTTGCGGGGAGTAGCCACTGCAATTACCATAGAGACCATCTTTCATTTTCCCTGACCATCCGGCCTTTACCGGATGCGCAGAAACTGTTCATGCAGATCATTCAGGCAGATCATTTCAGGCAGACAATAATGGCGCAGCAACTGCAATTGAGCATCGGTGAAGCCGAGCTGAAAAAACTTAATGATGCTCTTGAGCACGGTGTCTCTGCAGAATTGCGCACCATGTTGAACACCTTGCCCCCTGCTGATACCGCGCACTTGCTGGAGTCCTCCCCACCAAAGTTACGCAGCCTGTTATGGCGGTTGATTGACCGTGAACAGGAAGGCGACGTGCTGCAGGAACTGAGCGAAGACGTTCGCCAGTTCTTCCTTGACCAGATGAACATTGCCGAACTGAAAGCCATTACTCAAGGTCAGGATGTTGATGACATCGCCGACCTGCTGCAGCAACTGCCAGATACCATCACCCGACAGGTGCTGGATTCCATGAACAGTCAGGACCGCCAGCGGGTTGAGGCGGTTCTGGCCTATCCGGAGGATTCCGCCGGTGGCTTGATGAACACCGACACCATTACGGTGCGCCCCAATAACACCGTTGATGTTGTGCTCCGTTACCTGCGCCGTCATGAAGGCATTCCGGATGGCACAGACAGCCTGTTGGTGGTCAATCGCCGGGATGAATACATCGGTCGCCTGCCCCTGACCTTGCTCCTGACAACCGAACCGGGCGCTACCGTCAGACAAGTGATGTTAACCGACCTGGACCCGATTCCTGCGGATATGCAGGATACCCAGGTAGCCCAGCTGTTCGAACGGCAGGACCTGCTCTCCGCCCCGGTGGTGAACGACAAGGGCAAACTGCTTGGGCGGATCACCATCGATGATGTAGTGGACGTGATCCGGGAAGAGGCCGAACACTCCATGATGAGTATGGCCGGTCTGGATGACGATGAAGACACCTTCGCCCCGGCACTGCGAACTGCACGACGCCGGGCGGTCTGGCTGGGCTTCAACCTGATTACCGCCTTTATTGCCGCCTCGGTCATTGGTCTGTTTCAGGAAACAATTGATAAAGTGGTGGCCCTGGCGGTGCTGATGCCGATTGTTGCGGGCATGGGAGGTAATGCCGGCAGTCAGGCCCTGACCCTGGTGATCCGGGGTATGGCGCTAGGGCAAATCAGTAAGACCAACCTCCGCTGGCTGCTAAGCCGGGAGCTGGTTGCCGGGTTTCTCAACGGGTTGTTGTGGGCAACCCTGGTGGCCGCCATTGCCTGGTTCTGGTTCGATGACCCGATTATTTCCCTGGTGATTGCCTGCGCCATGGTGATCAACCTGAGTGTTGCCGTGGTCACCGGTGCGATGCTCCCAGTTTTACTGAAATCATTAAATATTGATCCGGCCCTTGCTGGCAGTATTATCCTGACCACGATTTCCGATGTGGTGGGGTTCCTCTCATTCCTTGGGCTGGCCACTGTTTTCTATGGGTAGCGTTTTGAACCACAAAGCACACAAAGAGCACTAAGAAGAGCTTTTCTTTTCCTTTGTGCTCTTTGTGTGCTTTGTGGTTCCAATCGCCGGGTGCCTTAAAGACCACGTATGACAAGGCTTTCACCCTTAAGTCAGTGCCATTGGTCCGAGAATAGCTTTTAAACATTGAACCACAAAAGCCCAAAAAACCTTTGTGCCTTTGTGGTCCCTTCTTTTGCCTTTTAGCAATCACTCACCCGCCAGCTTCATACTGCTGATCAGAATTGAACCGGTCTGGATATTCCCACGCCTGTCGACATCATTGCCCACGGCAACAATATTCCGGTAGATATCTTTCAGGTTGCCGGCAATCGTCACTTCTGACACCGGGAACTGAATTTCGCCATTGTCCACCCAGAAGCCACCGGCACCACGAGAATAATCACCGGTGACGGTATTAACCCCCTGCCCCATCAGTTCGGTAACCAGCAGCCCGGTTCCCATCTGTTTCAGCAGCGTATCAAGATCACCCGCATTGCTTTGTACAAACAGGTTATTAACACCACCGGCGTTGGCAGTACTGTCCATCCCCAGTTTGCGGGCAGAATAGGTGCTTAAAATATAATTCTGCAGCACACCGTCCGTAATAAAGTCCTTGGCATAGGTCGCCAGCCCATCATTATCGAAGCTGGCGGATCCCAGCATGTTTTTCAGCAATGGTTGCTCGTGGATACGCATCCATTCTGGAAACACCGGCTTACCCAGGTGATCCAACAGGAAAGAGGCCTGTCGATAAAGGCTGCCACCACTGATCGCCCCGAGAAAATGGGCAATAAGACCTGAAGCCACCTCCGGTGCAAACAGTACCGGCACCTCGGCAGTGCCTACCTTTCTTGCTCCCAGTCGGCGCACCGTGCGTTCCGCCGCGGTCTTGCCAACCGCGACCGCTTTTTCCAGCTCGTTGGCATTACGGCTTACGGTATACCAGTAATCCCGCTGCATCTCGTCACCCTGCATACCAATCAACACCGCACTCAGGCTGTGGCGACTGGACACATAGCTGCCAATAAACCCATTGCTGTTGCCATAGACACGACAACCCTGATGGCTGGAGACACTGGCACCGTCGGAATTGACAATTTTATTACTGAACGCACGTCCGGCATCTTCACATTGCATGGCCAGATCAATCGCCTGCCCGGCATCGATTCCCCAGGGGTGATACAGGTCAAGATCCGGCAGCGCATCACCATCAGCCATTAACACGGGGTCAGCCAAACCCGCATAAGGGTCTTCGGACGCGTAACGGGCAATATCGCAGGCGGCTTTTACCGTTTCACGGATGGCCTTTGGGCTGCTGTCAGAAGTACTGGCAGAGCCTTTTCGTTTACCCAGATAGACGGTAATGCCCAGCCCCTGGTCACGGTTAAACTCAACCGTTTCAACATCACCCATACGGACGCTGGCCGACAGGCCGGCATCCATGCTGATGCCCACCTCACAGGCATCCGCTCCCTGTCTGGTGGCCTCTGCCAGAATATCACCGGCCAGTGTTTTCAGCCTGGTCTCTTCACTTCGTGGATCCAGCACTGCATTGGAAGGTTCGCCCATGATTGCACCTGATCTGTTGTGTTTATGCCTACGGAGGTTTTCAACTATTGTGCCGCTGTGAAGTTAATAATGCATCAGATAGATGATCAATTGCAGATTCAGAGTCTAATCAGCAACCTTTATCAAGACTTGCGCACTGAGCCTTGTGCACTATTTTCACTAAGCGATTTGTGTTCTTTATATACCTGAAAGGGGGAGCACTGATGTTCTCAAGGGGCAGGACGGAGTATGATCATTCGGAGGAAATGACAGCCGATGCAAGCTCGTCTCCCCCACCCGTACCCCTCCCACCGCCTGATCACACGTCAGAAGTCGATCACTCAGAATCCGCAGTGGCAGTCTCAGGCAGCAGGCAGTTGCCTGCCACGACGAGTGAGTTGACAGATCTGGCAGCATTGATGAAATTAGTCATCGCGAAGAATGACCTGGCCACTCTCAACCACCTTCTGGACCGGGGCGTTGACCCCAATACCCGCTGCCAGGGCGGCTATACCCCTCTGTATTGGGCCCTCATCTATGGTAAGCGGGAAGATGTTGTCAAGACGCTGCTGGATCGCGGAGCGAATCCGAATCTCCCGGCCTGCCATTTTCCGCCTTTGCTACTGGCTGCAATGAAGGCCGATGACAAGGCCGTTTTCTTGTTGCTGGAAAGGGGAGCCGATCTGAACGCCCGTGATCATTCGAATACCTCAGCGCTCCATCTGGCCACTATTTGTTGTAACAACCCGACAGCGATCACCGAGATCATGAATTGCCTGCTGGACAGAGGTGCCGATATCAGTGCCCTTGACTGTGACGGCCAAACTCCGCTGCTCTGGGCGGTAATGTCAGGCAACATTGCGGGCATTAACACTTTACTGCAACGAGGTGCTAATCCAGATACTCCTGACAAGTGGGGTCAGACTGCACTTATCAAGGCTGTACTGAACAGCGTCCCTGCCAAAATCAACAGTATGGTCAATAGCCTGCTGGCCAATGGAGCCAATCCCAATAAGCCAGGCAAGTCAGGCGAAACACCTCTGCATCTGGCGCTTCAAAAAGACCGGCGGGATACCGTTGACATTCTGCTGGCCAATGGTGCCCGTGCCAATATTCCCAATGCGTCTGGTCAAACTGCGTTTGACATTGCAGCAGCCAAAGGCGTCGCTGATACCCTGCACAATATCATGCCTCCTTATCAACCGGAGACGCTATTGGCCTGCGCCCGAACCAGCATTCGTTCACGGCTGGTAAAGAACCAGATGCCGCTGGCAAAAGCCCTGGCACCAGGCTCTGACTGCCTGCCGCTGTCCAATCCCATAAGGGCTTATTTACACGAGCCGCTGACTCTTTAGGAATTGTCCCGAAAGCAGGTCATTTAGATTCAGGCTTGCGTAGCGAACCTTGTGAACTATTTTCTTTAAACGATTGCTGTTCTTTGTATATCTTGAACGGAAACACAACAATGTTACCAAGCGTCAGGACGGAGCATGACCATTCGCAGGAAATGGTAGCCGATGCCAGCGTGGAATCCTCATCTGCAGTCGATCTCCCGCTGCCTGATAACACGACAGAGGTCAATCATTCAGAATCTGCTGTGGCTGCTTCAGCCAGCAGGCAGTTGTCGGCAACAACGGCCGATTTTGCAGAGCTGATGATATCAGCAGTCCTGCGTAATGACCTGGCCACCGTCAACTGGTTGCTGGACCAGGGCATTGACCCCAATATTTGCTCTGTGGGTGGATCTACCCCTCTGCATATTGCCATTTACAGACTGGACGGTGAAGGTATTGTCAAGACGCTGCTGGATCGCGGTGCAGATCCGAACCTTCCTGTCCCCTATTTGTTGGTAGATCAAAGTACGCCTTTGCTGAAAGCGGCAGAACTGGGCAACTATAAGGCCCTCAATTTGTTGCTGGACAGGGGAGCTGACCTGAACGCCAGTAACATTAATGGTGACACAGCACTGCATATGGCCCTTCTTAATATAAACGATACAGTGATCACCAAGTTCCTGAATTACCTGCTTGACAGAGGTGCCTATATCAACGCCCTTGACTTCTCGGGCCAGACTCCGCTGCTCTGTGCGATACTTCACTGCAAAATTGTGGGCGTTAACACGTTACTGCAAGCAGGTGCCAATCCAGATATTCCTGACAAGTGGGGTCAGACTCCACTTAACTGGGCTCTCCATTACAGAATGAACAGTATGGCCAATAGCTTGCTGGCCAATGGAGCCAATCCCAATAAACCCGGCCGCTCAGGCAATACCCCACTGCATCTGGCGCTTCAGAAAAACCGGCAAGAGATCGTTGACAGTCTGCTGGCCAATGGTGCCCATGCCAATATTCCCAATGCTTCTGGTAAAACCGCACTGGACATTGCTGCAGCCAGAGGCGTTGTTGATACCCTGCACAATTACATTTCTGCTTATCAACCGAGGACGCTGATGGCCTGCGCCCGAACCTGCATTCGTTCAAGGCTGGTAGAGAACCGGGTGCCCTTGGCAAAAGTCCTGGCATCAGGCTCTGACTGCCTGCCGCTGCCGTATCCCATGAAAAACTATTTATACCAGCCGCTGACTTATTCGGGATTTGCCCTAAAAGCAGGTTATTAAGATTCAGACTTGCGCAGAGAGCCTTGTGCACTAATTTATCTGAACTAACTGGTGATTCATGCAATGACCAGGCAATGGCAGCTGATGCCAAACCGGTAAAAAAATGCTTGTCCAGCTTCACCAGGCACGCTGCGTAGCGATTATGTCGTCTATTATGTTGCAGACACCGTAGAACAACATCAGTAATGGCAGGAGGGTGACCATGGCTGTTATTTCACCTGATTTTACCTTTTCACATCAGCGGCTGACCGATCTTGACCTGAACGCTTTTGCGCCTTTTTTTGCCAATCTTGCCGCTGACCGTTATGTCAGCGGTCACTACCGTTTTCGCCGCTACTCCCGTTTTACCGGGCCTGCAGAACGCCTGGAAAGATTACCCCACGATGACTTTGTCCAGTCCCGTTCGGTCAATTATCTCAGTGGCGACATTCTGCGGGAATTTGCTGAAATTGAACCGACCCTGACGGAGCTGCCGGAATTTCAATCCCTGTTCAGACAGGTAAACGTTTTTTTCGGTCTTGATCCGGCACGTACCGTTTATGGCGTGCATCAAATCCGGGTCACCTGCTCCGGCGATGATCACGGCTTGCCAGTGCCGGAAGGCATTCACCAGGATGGCTTCGACCTGATTGCCATCATCTGCACTGACCGCAAAAACGTCGAGGGTGCAGAGACTGGAATTTTTTATCATCCGGAACAAAAACCTGCCTATAGTGCTACGCTGTTGCCCGGGGATATTGTTTACTGCAATGACCGGCGGGTCTATCACTACACCTCTGCGCTTCAGGTCAGCAGTGGCCAAGTCTCCGGGCATCGGGATGTTTTCGTTATTACGGTAACCCTGGAGGATGAACAGTGGAAAAACAGCATACCTCAACCAACCTCCAGCGTATCCGAGAGCAATTTCCAGCCCTTGAGCGGCTAGAGGGAAACCAGCGGGCCGTCTATTCTGATGCGCCGGGAGGTACCCAGGTTCCGGTATCGGTGATCAGTGCCATGTCCGATTACCAACAATCGGGTTCCGCTAACCTGGGTGGCTTTTTTGCCACCAGTGAAGAAACCATGGCACTGCTGGAACGGGCAAGGGAGGCTGCCGGGCAGTTATTAAATGCCCCTGCTGACAGCATTGCCTTCGGTGCCAATATGACCTCCCTGACCTTGGCGCTGAGCAGAGCCATCGCCAGAACCTGGCACAAAGGTGATGAAATTATTGTTTCATCGCTGGACCATGACGCCAATATCACCCCCTGGGTGCTGGCGGCAGAGGAACGGGGATGCACAGTCCGGACGATGGATTTTACCGCCAGTCAAAATCTCTGCGTCACGGAGCTTGAGCGCCTGCTGTCCAACAGAACACGACTGGTGGCGTTTACCCTGGCCTCCAACGTGACCGGCAGCATCACCCCGGCAGCAGAACTGATCAGGGCTGCACACTCCGTGAATGCCCTGGTCCATGTTGACGCCGTTCACTACACCGCCCACCGGTTACCGGATGTGCAGGCCCTGGATGTGGATTTCCTGACCTGTTCAGCCTACAAGTTCTGCGGCCCTTACCTGGGGGTGACGTATGGTCGGCCAGAGCTGCTGGGCAGCCTGAAGCCCTATAAGGTCCGGGCTGCAAATAACCAGCCACCCTGGTGCTGGGAGACAGGGACACAGAACTTTACCGCGATTGCCGGATTGCTGGCCTGCATTCAATACCATGGCTGGCTCACCGGTTCTGACCATGACCGCAAGGGATTACAGACGTCGGCCCGCTGGATCGAGGAACACGAGCAACAGTTGTCGCAACGGTTTCTTGATGGTCTCAACCACATGACCGGGTTTACCTTGTACGGCTCGGATATCACGGTTGACCGAACCCCCACCTTTGCCCTGGCCCACCACCGACAATCCTCGGCCAGGCTGGCACAGCTGCTGGCCCGGCACGGTATCTATACCTGGTCCGGCCATTTCTATGCACTGGATCTGCTTGACCGGCTCAAGCTTCAGGAGCGGGATGGGTTACTGCGGATAGGCTTTGTCCACTACCATACGCCGGAAGAGATAGACAGGGTGCTTAACGTTCTGGCAGATATTTCTGCGGGATTTGCCAGATGATGCATCAGGCCCGCAACAAAACGACAAAAGGAGTTGCGGAAAAACATCCCAATTGAAAAGCATTCTGAAGTAAAATACCGGGAAATCCATTTTCCATCCATGGAACTGCTTTCTGATAAATAACATCAGGCAGATTCCCATCAATGGCCATTCTCTATGAGTAAAAAGAGCCGTCGCATCCAGGAAGCCTGGGACGATGAAGAAACCGAAGAAATCATCTATGTCAGCAAATCTGAGCTGAAGCGGGACATGGATGAGCTTAAAAACATTGGTGCCCGGCTGATGGAACTGAAACCGGCACTGCTGGATAAGTTGCCACTGAATGATCGCCTGCGTGCAGCATTGGATGAGAGCAATCGCATCAAAAGCAACAATGCCAGAAAGCGCCATCTGGGCTTTATTGGCAAACTGATGGCAGACCAGGACATTGAGCCGATAATGGAGCTGCTCAACCAGCTGGATTCCTCCAGTGAAGAGTACAACCGCCGGTTTCATCAATTGGAGCGGTGGCGTGACCAGCTTATTCGTGATGATGACAGTCACACGGTATTAACTGAATACCTGGAGCACTACCCGGAAGCTGACCACCAGCATATCCGCCAGCTGGTCCGTAATGCCCAGAAAGAAGCGTCTCAGGATAAAGCCCCGGCAGCGGCGCGAAAGCTGTTCAAATATCTGAGAGAAGTGGACGAGCTTTAAGGTTCACCATGAGCAGGCTGACCCAGCCTGTTCTTTTTACGTCGTGATTTCTCCGGTCACCACCGGGACTTCAACCCCCATGCTTTTAGTGATCTGCCAAAGGGTAATCAGAAAAAACACCATCAACGCCATCATCAATCAGCTGTCTGGCAACCGCCGGAGAGTTAACGGTGTAGCAATACAGTTCATAGCCTTTGGACTTCACTCGCGAAATGTGTCGTTTTGCCGTTCGCTTACTGTTGAGGTGGATGGATACCGCGTTGACCCGTAATGCTTTCTTCTGCCAGTTCATTGGCAATCGCTCAAACAGACAGCCAACCGGAATATCTGAACAATCTGAGAACCGGACAAGTGCCGCATAATTAAAGCTGGAAACCAATAGCCGATCGTTTGGCAACTCAACCTCGGCAATGGTCTTTACTACCGCTTCTACCAACCTCGGCTCTGAACAGCCATTGGTTTTCAGCTCAAGGTTCAGCCCAAGCCCAAGTTCTTTTATGAGTTTAAGCGCCGCTCCAAGCTGAGGAATCTGCTCACCCGAAAATTGCTCGGAAAACCAGCTTCCGGCATCTATTGTTGCCAGATCAGAGCAGGTTAACGTCTTCAAGCGACCTTTTTTATTGGTGGTACGGTTCAGTCGCCGGTCATGAAAAAGTACAAGGGTACCATCACCTGACAGAGTAACATCCACCTCGACCCACTTCAGCCCGCGCTCAGCAGCCAGCCTGATGCCTGCCAGGGTATTTTCCGGAGCCTCTCCTGCCAGGCCCCGATGCCCGATTATCCTGCTCATGTGCATGAATTTAACCACCTTAAAACACCCCTGTCCAAATGCAGGAACGGAGCTATTCTTACCCGAAACATTGTTTGAAGGACATTATCACAGATGCGGCCTGTTTTGCTCAGTATTGATGTTGGCACCCACAGTTTGCGCAGCGCTTTTGTTTCCCTGGAAGGGCATGTCCTTGCCCATAATGAAGAGCCACTTCTGATCTGGAAAACAGCCAGTACCATGGAGTTCTGTTCCAAGAATATCTGGGAAGCCCTGGTCACCGGTGTTAACCGATTAATCGCTGAACACCCGCTGAATCAGGAGGATATTATCGGGATCGGTATTGATACCACCTACTCCCTGGTTCTGCTGAACCAGCAGATGCAACCCGTTCACCTGCCCGGGAGCAATCGTGCTGACACTTTTGGCTGGATGGACAGCCGCGCCAGTCAACAGGCTGCCACTATCGCCAGAGAGCACCCGGGACTATTTGGCCATGCGGGTCCTGGCATCAATGCCAGGAGTAACTGCTGTAAATTACTCTGGCTCTTCCAGTGTGCGCCGGAAACCTGGCAAGCCGCTACTTGCATCCTCGACCTCTATGACTATGCCACCTGGAAGCTAACGGCCTGCCTGACCAGAACACCCGATTCGACCAGTCATATCTTTACCCAAAAGGCTGCAGCCCAACTGAATATTGATATTGAGGGACGATTCAAGGGTGAATCCCTTGAGATGGGCGCAGCCATCGGGGATGGCCTGTGCCAAAGTGCCGCTGACCAACTGAACCTCAAACAGGGCACCCCGGTTGCCACAGGTATCGTTGATGCCTATGGCGGCACCCTCGCCACGATACTTGCCAGCAATCACCCGGACCGTCAGCAACCACTAGACTGTATTACCAAAAGAGTCAGTTTTATTGGTGGAACTTCATCCAACTACGTCGCGTTCAGCAGGGATATGTTGACCTGCGATGGAGCAGATGGCCCCTACCCTTCTGTGCTGGAAGGTTACTCGTTGATATACGCCCGGCAAACTGCGGCAGGTGCCTTTATTGATCACATCATTACCTCACACCCGGCTTACAGCTCAATCTATGATATCGCTGTCAGCCTGGGGATCGGGGTTCATGAATACCTTAATCAGATTCTCTATGAGCTGGCGGATAATGATCGATCGGAATACGCTGACAGTGTCAGCAAACTGACCGCGCACCTGCATATACTCCCTTACTTTGACGCACCTGAAGTGGATCAACCACAGCGGGGAATGATTACCGGCCTTACCCTGGATAAAAGTCATCAGTCGCTTGCTGTGCTGTACCTTGCCAGTATTCAGGCCCTGGCCCTGGATGCACGCTATCAGTTAGAGAAGTTAACAAAAGCCGGGTATCACATTGAACTGTTCATCCCCACCGGAGGACTGGCAAAGAACCAACGACTGCTCACTGAACATATCAACATACTCAATATTCCTGCTGCCGTTCCGGAAGAGAGAGAAAATATGCTGCTGTCCGGAGCCATCACCGCAGCGGTGGCGGCTGGTATCTACGACAGTATTGAGGAGGCCATGAGAGCCATGAGTCGCTATCACGAACGGATAGAACCTGAGCGGCAGCTGGTTGATTTTTACCAGGCAAAATACGACATATTTATAAATATGCTGAAGGATCAACAATCGTGGGAGTGAGAATTGGAAGGTTTGCAAGGGAGGGAAGATGGGGTGGGCGAAGGGGCTCGAACCCTCGACCGCCGGAATCACAATCCGGAGCTCTGCCAACTGAGCTACGCCCACCATCAACGACTGAATCAGGAAAGAACTTCATCCCTCACCAGACGCCGCTGATTATAAGGAAAGCTGTTCAGCTTGCAAGCATGACCCGTTGTTTTTTTCTGCGATTTACCACTATATTTCAATAAGCATCTATCTTCGTTCAGCCTCCGGGGTACCTTTACCCGACACTCATCACTTCTCAAGCTTTCAAGCATGAGGCATACCATGCTCACTTTCTGTATAGCCCGAATTCAGCATGTTGTTTTCAGCACGATCACGCAGCTTATCTGTCTGTCATTAATACTGCTATCGCCACTCAACGCCTACTGTTCTTTCAATTCAGATTTGCCCGATAATCAGACCGTTTGTTATGACAACCAGTGTCCACTGGACACTGACTTCTATTTTGAGTTTGAAAATATGCATCTGATCAAGGGACTGTTTACCGGGCAAAACTACGATCAGATTCCGGAAGTACCAACATTAGGTGGTTGCCGTAATGATGCCTGGAACTTTTTTAACTGGGCCTCCACCAGCAAGGGCATCCCGACAACCTCCCTTAAGGTACAGACTGATCGATCTGGCCCACTCAAAAAATCCATCGTCCTCGCGGAAATTGAACGTCTGGCAGAGCAAACCCACAGCGAAGCCGGGCCACATCGCATAATCATCAGTTTCAGCGGACACGGCACCCGCAGACCGGATACCAGCGGTGATGAGTCAGATCATATGGATGAGCTATTGGTCTGTGGTCGCGATGTTATTTCCGATGATGAACTGCATCATGCCTTCAAACGCTTTCACAACAGCACAAGGCTGCTGATCTTCGTTGACACCTGCCACTCCGGCACCATGTTTGACCTGCCCTATCGGTATGTCTATAACTCGCTGCATCCGGATATTATCGAGGAAATTGATACAGGCAGAGACAGGGACATTCCTGCCTATATGATGGTGGTATCCGCCAGTCGCGACAGAGAGACCGCAGCCGATGCTTTTTTACCAAGCCCCGGTATTATCGCCTGGAGCAGCCAGGGGGACTTTAGCCACCGAATGATCAAGACATTGAAAGAGGTGTATTACCATAACCTCTATGTGAGAAATATTCCGGCCCTGCTCCGTGACCAGAAACTGCATGCCGAGGTCAGGTACAACCCGAATCAACATGCTGTTCTCTCAACCAACTTTCGTCCGGCCAGAAACCTGAAGTTGTTTGGCTGGTAGCTGTCCATTAACAGATAACATGTTGCGCACTGGCTTTGATTATTTCAGCGTTGATGCACATCAACGAAATGTAAATTTCCATTAACCGGGAATGCCGTATTTTATCCCTTATCTCGGCATTCACCTACCCGGTTATTTGATTGTTTTAACTCAATCTCTTCGTAGTGATTTACTTGAATCCATTATCCATCAAGGCCTACAGCCTTATCCTTGATTAATTACTATCAAATGCTGCTTGATTTTTATTCTCACGACAGTAAAAAAAATCATAAGCCAATTCAATTATCTAATGTGACCTTGGTTTAACAACTCTTGAATAATTGTGCCCAAATTAAGTCGTCCGCATCGGTTCGGGGCTTTTTCCCCGGGCTATGCATAAGAAGAAAGGCGACAGAAAAAAGCACACACATCACACACAATTTCAGGAGTAAGCTCCATGCAAAAGAAAATTCTTGCAGCTGTTGTTGCTTCCATGATGGCTGGTCAGGCGATGGCTGTTACTGTCGTTGACAATGGTACTGACAAAGTGACCATCGGTGGTCACGTTGGTATGCGTTATGTTGACCAGACTGATGGCGAATCTAAGGGCGACAGCAGCCGTATCAACTTTGCCTTCGAACACAAACTGACTGAAGCGACTACCGCTTTTGCCAAGGCTGAGTGGGGCTTTGACACGACTAACAGTGGCGAAGGCGACTTCTTCTTCAACCGTCTGGGCTATGTTGGTGCCAAGAACGACCAGTATGGTTCTATCTCTTTCGGTAAGCAGTGGTCTACTTACTCCACTGTTTCTGGCTGGACTGACATGTTTGCTACCACCGGTGGTGAAGCTTCCGGCACATACACCAGTTTTGGTGATGAGCTGGGTACTGCTCGTGCTGACGACGCTCTGCAGTATAACCACAGTATCATGGGGCTGAATATCTCTGCACAGGTTCAGCTGGGTGAAAGAAAACTTTCAACCAAGGTTAGTGGTATTGTTATCCCGTCCACTATGGTACGTGATGGTTCTTACAGTGTAGCTGGCAGCTACAACCTGCCAATGGGGCTGAGTATCGGAGCTGCATACAACCAGGCTGAAGTTAAAGATACTTCTGTAGCAGGATCTAAAGACAAATCTAAATCTGCTATTGTTGGTGCCAAGCTTGAAGCAGACAAGATTTACGCTGCCTTCACTTATGCAGATCTGAAGAACCTGGCAGACGGTACACTGGGTCTTGTTGAAAAGGCTAAAGGCATTGAACTGTATGGCAGCTATCAGCTGAACGAAATGTTCAAGCTCGGTGGTGGTTACAACCAGCTGAAAGACAAGAGCAACAACGCTGGAAACACCGAACTGAAGTACATGCCTGTAGAAGTAATCTACACTCAAGGTCCAGTTCAGCTGTCTGCTACTTACCAGTTCGAGAAGACCAAAGTTGCTAATGTTGACGTTGACGACAAGATGATTCTGCAGGCTCGTTACTACTTCTAATATCGAAGTGGTTGCCTGGCAGCAATGCCTTCGCCGGACTTTCCGGCAACAAAAAAACCGCTCCGGCGGTTTTTTTGCGTTTTGACAAAGATCGGTTCCCATAAGAGCTGACACCGGAACCAACGGTCATGCACAGTACCTCGGTCCTCTGCGGGAACACTACCCAGCCTATCCGAAGACGCTATTCTGGCAACTCATTTCAATGAGTTTGATGTGTACAATCTCCGCTCACCCTGAGCGGAGTCGAAGGGTGCCTGGCACAGTCTTTATTCAGGGTATGGTGTTTACGCCCTTCGACTCCGCTCAGGACGAACGGAGTTTGGGCACCATTGATAGAGGATCCATCAATTACATTTAAACCGTGTATCAGGAGACTGTATCAGAATTATCTCAGTACGCCGATCCAGAAAAAATGAGGTGAACCTTTATGAAAGCCAGTGATATTGATAAAAAATTCGACGATGGCGAAGACGTACTGGAATTCTTCGACACCGACAATCCTCAACGGCCCAACCTTGCAGCCAAAAGGGTTAACATTGACTTCCCTGCATGGGTCGTCAATGAACTGGATAAAGAAGCCAGCGCAATCGGCATCAGCCGTCAAGCGCTGATTAAAACGTGGATTGTTGACCGGCTCAGGCAGCACTGACCCGGTTCTGCCCGACAACTCTGGAACGAGGTTGGCGAGCTAACCCTGGTGTTCATCATGATTTCAAAACCTACTCCGGCCCCGGCGGAAACCCATTGGTCATAATCTGTTCCATGGTCCACGGATTGGTATCCGGAAACTCATCCTCCGGTATTTCCAGCTCACGGGAAGCATCCCGACAGGCAATGGGATAACATTCCAGCAGGCTTTCATCCAACAGTCCATACAAGCTGGGGTTTTTCATCAACAGTCGTTTAACTATCGCCCGTTCTTTTGCCAGGCTGTAATCAATCACCATAAACCAGCTGCGGTACCAGCGATTCAAGGCATGCAGGTCTTCTTTGAAGGTGCGAATATGCCATTTGAGCAGAAGCACCAGGATTCGGGTCAGATGATTTTCCAGCGTGTTGACCTTTTCCTGGCCAAGGTCGTCTACCTCCTCAATCAGGTTCTCCAGGTCCAGAGCCCGAAACTTGTTTTTTTTCAGTAAATCAATTTGCTGACGGGTCCACTGATAAAAGTCCGTTTTGTACAGGTTACTCATAGTGATGATCTCCCGATGCTACTGATGTTTTTTTAAGAGCTTCAGTGTTGTCTCCAGCAATCTCCTGCACCCCTCTATCGCAGCTTCTGAGTCATCCCCCAGTGAAGCAGAAGGCTTTTATTTATTGTATTGATCCGTCCCAGAGCCTATCAGGATGATATTGACTGAGAGTGGGTGACAGCCTGGGGTATTGAGCTTAATAAGACAGAAGAGCAGATGATGATGGCTCCGGTTCTCTAATCTTGTCCTGATGGTAAAGAACCAATACCAGAGGAGACTGTCACAAACCGGCTGGAGTATAGGCCATGAATGTCGTGCCATGGGAATTTTGACAATAAATATGAAGTTTCAGCGCTGCCCGCTGCCCGAAAAAGACGGGCGACTTGTAATTTTGCGGGAAACGGGAGGCGGCATTAACTTATGCTTCAGACAAACACGGAACTTATTCCGGAACAACTCCCGGAAAGAAGGACGCTAAATAGATAAATGAACATCGTCGCCTGTTTGTTCGGTAAGGCAGCGGTTGAGCACCGTGAGAAAGGTGTCTTCCCGGCCATCGAGCAGCCAGTCACCCTGCTCTTCATCGTAGTCAAAATGGAATCCACCACTGCGGGCGGCCATCCATAGCTGTAGCAGCGGGGTCTGGCGGCTGAGAATAATTTTGCTGTTGTCTTCACAGGTTAACGTGAGAATGCCTGCTGACGTTTCATAGTCAATGTCCAGTCCGGCATCGTCTATGGCGTCTTCGATGGCCAGCATCAGGCCATCCAGAAGTTCATTATATTGACGCTCTTTCATTCCTGTCTCGGTGCAATTTAATCTGAATGGGGGAATTTTAGCCTGCTTCCGGCGTTGCTGATAGAGCCTTGCATGAAAAGAAAGCGCTGCCACCGCATGCCGAGTTGCCTCAATTATGAAATATTCGGGCTAGAGCCATCGCTAATTAGACAGTTATACTGTGGCCTATTCAGAATTAAGGATCAGATTATGAGATTGTTCACTGCTGACCATCGGCTGAAAACTTCCGCTCTGGCCGCTGCTGCGTTTTTCGTGCTGCTGCTCACAGGCTGTGGTCAGAAAGGTGACCTTTATCAACCAGCATCATCTCTGGCTGATGCATCGGCTGCTCTGGAAGAAACAGTCGTTGAATAAAGAGCAGTTCTGGCTAATTACATCAATAAATAAGTGAAATGGGGAACAGTCACCTTATGGAGTGGTTTACCTTTCAGCCCTCTGAACCAGCGGCCGGTAGCGAGTTGTTTGCCGAAGAGATTCCGGTGCAACAGCTGGCCCGCCAGTATGGTACGCCTTTATATGTCTACTCCAGACGAGCCCTGGAAGCCAGCTATCAGGCCTATTATCAGGCCATGTCTGACAGCCCCCACTTGATTTGTTATGCGGTAAAAGCGAACAGCAACCTGGCGGTGCTGAATGTTCTGGCCCGGTTGGGGGCTGGCTTTGATATTGTC